>CAIRTM010000090.1 GCA_903881505.1 uncultured delta proteobacterium
ACCCACAGCAGGGCAATGCCGTCTTCAGCCTTTGTGTCGCTGAGCCGGTCGGGTTTTTGAACATAGCGGCGCCAGGCGGCCAGGCCGACGCCGATGAGGCCCGCCAGTCCGATCAGGTCAAGCACAATTGATATAAAGCCGCTTACCGGTCCGGGCAGCACAACGGTAAACTGCGCCATGACAATCGCGGCAACCGGGGCCAGGAAGGCCATAAAGATCAGCAGGTGCATGAAACCGGGGAAGGCGTCGCGCAGGATGCGCGCGTGGAGGATCCCGTCAACAAGCAGGGATTGCACGCGGGTGCCGGTGCGCTCAAGCGCATCGCCGGGCCTGCCCATCATCCACAGACGCGAGCGTTTTACAATGCCGGCGACGCACACCGTGATGGCGATAATAACAAGTAAGGGATCGACAAGTGTGAGCATTGGTTCTCCATCTCCTCGGTAGTGTTAGTGAAACACGGAAAAATCACATACCCGGCCGCGCACCGTTACTGCTGCGATTCTGCTTCTTTGTTGAACAGCGGCAGTATCAGGTTGAACACATACATCACAACAAACGGCATCATAAACAGGACAAGCGCTGCCAGCAGCCCTTCGCGGCCAAGGATGGTCGGCGTATAGCTGGTAAGGCCGCGCAGGCTTTTCGAGAACAGCTGGCCGCCGACAATAACGTTCCAGCGCATGGCCAGCACCTGCACGAGGATCAGTACGGAGCAGATCAGGCCCAGCCTGATCCGGGTTGCATCCTGCATTTTTTTGAGAACGACAAAGCCGAGAGCTATCAGCGGAATCACGGAGCATATTCCGAGCTGCAGGGTGTAGAAGCTGAACCCGAGACGCTCGGAAAGCATGAGCGATACGATATGCCATTCTTCGTGGGCTTCATAGATATGGGTGAGCAGTTCCAGCCCTTCCATGGAAACATCGAGAATGAAAAATCCCCACAGATATTTAAACATGGCCGTAAGGCATCCGGTGTCAAGCTTCAGATCGCTGAACCGGCATACCAGCCAGTAGCATACTATCAGGATTGAAATACCCGACACGATCGCCGAGAGCAGAAAAATGACCGGCATCAGCGGGGATGACCACCATGGGTTCGATTTCAGCGAGCCGAACAGAAATCCGACGTACCCGTGCAGTATGCAGGCCGACGGTATGCCGACGGCGGCCAGGACGCTGATGATTTTGCGGTCAAGCCCGAGTGAGGCTTCGTCGTCATTGAGGCTGCCCAGCGCCAGGCACCAGTACAGGGCCTTGAGCGGTCCCTGTGTTTCGCGCGCGCGGCGGATGATCTCAGGGCGGTACACGAACCAGATTTCAAGAAGCACGATCAGCAGGTAGAAGTTATAGATATAACCGAAGCCGGACATGGCGGAGGTGAATTTCGGGGTAAACATGATGTTGAGCGCCCGTTCCGGGTGGCCGAGATGGAACAGCAGCGGGGTACAGGCAAACATCAGAAACGCGAAGGCAGCCACGAGCGAAAAACGCGCCACGGGCTTGAGTTCCTTTATGCCGAACACATGGTAGAGAGATGACACAATAAAAGCGCCGGCAACCAGGCCCGTGATATAGGGATAGAGCACTATCATAAGGCTCCAGTGCGCATGCAGGTCATTGGGAAACAGAAAGCCGCTGGTTACGATATCATGCATCAGTGCACCTCCTTATCCAGGCCGACATATAAAACCATGGGCTCATTGCCGGTTTCGGGTTTGAGTACCTGCAGGCGTTTGGCCTTCAGCAGTTGCGCGACCGGGCCGTCCGTATCATCGACGCGGCCGAACAGCCGGGCTCCGACCGGACAGACCTGTACGCAGGCCGTTGTTTTGCCCTGGCGGATGCGGTGATAGCACCAGGTGCATTTGTCGGCCGTGTGCGTTACCGGGTTCATGAAGCGGGCGCTGTAGGGGCAGGCCTGCATGCAATAGCTGCAGCCGACGCAGCGTTTTTCATCGACAAGCACAAAGCCTTCAGGCGACACATAGGTGGCTCCGACCGGGCAGACCTGCACGCAGTTCGGTTTTTTACAGTGGTTGCAGAGCTTGGGCACGAAAAATGATTTCCGGATGTCGGCAGGGTTGAATGAAAGCGGCGTAAAGCCCTTTTCGCCGCCGTGCGGGGAGTCGACCTCGACACTGCCGCTGTGCATGATGGTGTAGCGCTCAATCCATGTGCGGTAATTGCCGTCCGGGACGCTGTTTTCAGCGCGGCATGCGGCTGCGCATTTGCCGCAGCCGATGCAGGTCTCGGTGTTGACGATGAATGCGTACAGGTTTTTCAAGGCGCTGCTTCGTGAACCTGCCAGTGCCGGGCCCGCGGAAAACAGGTTGATGTACAGGCCGCTTCCGATAAACGTCCAGCCGGCCTTCTTGATAAATTCCCTGCGGTCATGTTTCATACGTTCAATCCTTTATCTGGTCTTTGAAGTCTCCGGGCCGTTTTTCAAAAGCCGGTTACATGGGCGCGTGCGGATCATGACAGGTCACGCAGGTCATGCCGGGCAGCAGCGTTTCATTCTGCTGTGCGACATGCGCGCTGAAACTGTCGATTTGGGGAAATTGCGCTGGACGTGCCGTGAGAGCGGCGTGGCAGAGCATGCAGGCATCAACGCTGCCGCTGACGGCCATGCGCTCTTTGGTATTGTTATTATGGGCTTTAAAACTGCCGTGGCAGGTTTCGCATTCAAGGCCGGCATGCGCGTTTGTCTGCCGCAACGACGCCTGCGGCGCATGACAGGCGCTGCAGTGGGCGCTGCCCTGATGCACGGCGGGCAGGGCAGCCTGTTCGTCAGCAGAATCGGCGCGATAAAATGCATAGGAGTAGGAGCCCTGCACGCCGAAGCTCTCGGGCACAAGGCGTGCGCGGATGATGAAAAAACCGGCGATGACGGCAGTAATAAGCAGTGCGAATCTGATAATGTGATCGTATGCTTTCATGAACGAGGCTTCCTCCTCATGGCGGGTGCGGTATGTCTGTCGTTTCGTGTATGCTGCAGGGGTGTTGTTCTGATTCGTCTGGCGCGTTGCGTTGTCGAAAATCATAGGCGAAAATGAGTTGGGTGTCAATACATAAGTCGAACCATTCGCCGCCGGTATGTATTTTTTTTACGAAGAAAAGACCCCCTGCGGCATTTATGCCGCAGGGGGTCTCCGATGATGCTTCGGGTGAGGGATTGTGAGTATCGCTCAGTTCACTTTTTGCAGATATGTCGTGGTAAACATTTCATCCGTCACGCTTGGATCGGAGATCGTGGGCTGTGTGATCTTCTGCGAATTGGCCAGGCCCGCGTGGGTGCGCTGCATATCAAAAAAGTGTGTGCCGACGATAACCGGCTTCATGACGCCCGTCATGGTTTTGAGCGGCTGGGTGCTGTTGAACATGAGTTTCCAGTAGCGTCCCTGCTGGTCATACATTTCAGTATACGCGATGATGTAGGATTCGGGGTCAAGATACCAGACGCGCTTGCTGTAGATATAGTTGGGGTCCTTGTTGATAACATCGAGTACCAGCAGGTTGCAGCGCTCAAATGCCATGCCGTTGGAGAGCGACTGTCCGGCGGCATGGGTTGCCTGCGCGAGCCCGTCATGGCGGTTGGTCAGCAGTTCTTTTTTGCCTTTGTACGTATACTTATTGCGCAGCAGCTGTCCGTCCCAGAGGTATTCGTCGTCATAGATCAGGTCGGAGCCGTCGATCGCGTCGGTTCTCTGGGCGGTGTTCATGCGGCGGATGCGCCTGAACTGGCTGTACCACAGATAGGAGTCATCCTCCTTCTTCTGGTCGATATAGCGCAGCGTGAACATGCGCGTATTCAGGAATTCTGCCGGCATGTACATGTGCAGGAACATGCCGCGGCGGTAGCCGCGCGGGTTCTTGGCAATGACCGGCTTGGGGTCAAGCTCGGTGCGATTGATGAAATAGTACTCGGTATATTCCTGATCGGCCATCCGCTCGCTGCGGTCTTTGGGGTTGATGTTGGGGGAATACTTGCGGTACCTGAACGAGTCGCCGCGGTTCTGCATTTCGAAGTTCCAGGCCATTTTTAAGCCGTCTTCGCCGGGATCCATGAAAAGACGTCCGGCAAGATCAGCCAGATTTTCAACGTATCCCTCGGCATTCATTTTCGCTTTGCCGGCGTTGGCCTTGCTGGCCGCGATGAAGTTGGGCGTTTCAGCGACAAATTCGTAGGGTCTGATCGTGAAAAAGAGGCCTTCGGGCGGCGCGCCCCACTGGTCAGGATTTTTGATGACGTTTACCAGCGATTCAGGCAGCAGCGCGGCCACCTGGTCAACATTGCCTTTATCGACCTTTTTACCGGCCCAGGTTTTTTCCCATTCGCGAACCTTCGCCAGCTCTTCATCGGTGTAGGCCTTCTGCATGTCCTGGGCTGCCGCCGGCACGGTCATACACAGCAACGCGGCGAAGGCACAAACGGTGATTGTTCTGATGGTGATTAATCGCATGCTCATAAACCTTACCTCCTTACCTGAATGAAATGAAGTTAAAATTCATACCGCAAACGCAGTATAAGGCTGTCTTTTTTATCCATCTGA
>CAIRTM010000091.1 GCA_903881505.1 uncultured delta proteobacterium
AGGCCCGTGAACTGGCGCAGGCGCGCGGCTGCCGGGTGGCCGCGGTGCTGGCCGGCAGCGGCATAAGCACGAGCGTACAGGCCCTGATACAGGCCGGGGCAGATGCAGTCTATGTGGCGGATGCGCCTTTTTTATACCCCTACCGCACCCGGCCGCATGAGCGCGTTATCGCCGCCCTGATTGAACAGCACAAGCCTGAGACCGTGCTGATCGGCGCGACCTGCATGGGCCGCGACCTGGCGCCCCGGCTGGCAAACCGCTTCAAGACCGGACTGACCGCCGACTGCACCGGCCTTGTGATCGATTCGCAGGACGGCTGCCTGCTGCAGACCCGTCCGGCGTTCGGCGGCAATATCATGGCGACCATTGTCACCAGCCATCACCGCCCGCAGATGGCGACCGTGCGGCCCGGTGTGATGCAGGCTGTCCATGATGCAGGGCGCACCGGAAAAATTGTGCCGGTCGAAGCTGCCGCGGATGCGACCGACGACTGCGTGCAGGTCCTGCAGGCGGTCGCAAAGCCCTGCAGCGGCGTACAGCTTGAAAAGGCCCCGGTTATCGTTTCCGGCGGCCGCGGCCTGCAGGGCCCGGAAAATTTTAAAATGCTCGGCGAACTGGCCGAACTTCTCAGCGGGCAGGTCGGCGCATCCCGGGCGGCCGTTGAACTGGGATGGATCGAGCACGCCCATCAGGTGGGCCAGACCGGCAAGACGGTCAAGCCGCGCCTCTACATCGCCTGCGGCATATCCGGCGCAATCCAGCACCTGGCGGGCATGCAACAGGCCGACGTGATCGTGGCGATCAACCGCGACCCCTATGCGCCTATCCTGAAAATAGCGCATTTCGCCCTCATAGGCGACGTGCATAAAATCGTGCCGGAGCTGATCGCGCAGCTCAGGGCGCAGCGCTGAGAACGGCCGGGCGCCGCTGCTGGCTGGAGCCTGCGAAGGCGCTCCGGCATGGCTATGTGTGCAGACCGCGGCTCTGTATGCGCAGCTGGCGCGGGTAGCATAATCTCTTAATCATCCCTGTGCGCGGGCAATACTCTTGACCAGGCAGACCCGTCTTCCTTTCAAGTTCATCAGGCGCTCCGGCCTTTGCGCGGCAGCGCTCGTTGCCGTTTTTTTTGTGCAGGGCGCGCGCGCCGAGAGCCCGCAGTGGCTCACCCGGCCGCTGCCCGCGCAGGCAGCCCGGGGCCGTGTGGTCTGGCTGGCGGTCGATCCGGGCGGATATGTGTGGTTCGGCCTTGCAGCGGCTGCAGATGCCGGCGGTGTCACGCTGGGCGTGCTTGACACCATGGGTGAGTACATATTCCCGCTCGCGGGGACCCGTCCGGGATCAGGCACGGCACTTGCGTTTGAGACGGTAAGCGATCCGGCCCCTGAGGCCGGATCGCTGTGGATCGGCACCGCCAGCGGCCTGCTGGTCGTTGAACGCAGCGGCCGCACAACCGAACTGACATCCGGCAACAGCTCCCTGCCCGCGGGCAGCGTGCGGACGATTTACTGCGGCCGCGATAACACGAAGTGGATTGCCGTCAGCGGCAGCGGCGTGGCCTGCGTTGACGCGGGCTTTAACTGGGCATTCTATGGCCGCGCGTCGGGCCTTGGCAGCGATGATATTGAAACCATCGCCGAAGACCGTCAGGGAAATCTCTGGTTCGGCTCAAGCAGCCAGGGCGCAAGCCGCCTTGACCGGCAGGGCGGCTGGCTGCAGTTCACCTCATCCAATTCAGGCCTGATCAGCAACCGGGTTATGCGCATTGTGGAGGAATCACCGGGCCGGCTCTGGTTTTTGACCCCGGACGGTGTCAGCGTTTTTGACGGCAGGAACTGGATGTCCTACACCGGCCGCAACAGCCCGCTGGGAGGCTTTGCGGCAACCTCCCTGGTTATAGACGGTAGCGGCAGCAAATGGATCGGCACGAACGGGGCCGGCCTGCTGAAACTCGACAGCTTCGGCCGCTGGACCGACTACACGACTGCCGCCGGGCTGCCTGATAACCGCATCGACGCCCTGACAGTTGATGACCGCGGAGTTCTGTGGATTGCAACGCCCGCGGGCATAACAGGGATGGGACCGGGAACCGGCGCTGCCGCAATGACTGCCGGGCCGGGAGAACGTGTTGAGGGCGTGGGGCGTGCCAGTCCGTTCGAACAGGCCCTGCTGTGGCAGGCCGAAGGCACGCCTGAGCGCAGCGTGGAGCTCGGCTGGGCGCTGCCGTCGCTGCCGTTCGGGGGCAGGGCCTGGTATTACGGCGCACTGTGGGCCGGCGCTGATTTTAATTTTGATGCGATTGATTATGCGCTGCGAGTCGAGCGCACGGGCGCGCAGCGCCTGCTGCTCAACGGGACTTTTGCGCAGGCGCTGCTGTTCGTTCAGGGAGCTGTGGCGGCGCCTGACGGTTCCCCGGCGCAGAGCGGGCGCATGAGCCCTTTCCCGGAGCGGCTGCCGGGCGATGTTGCCGGCTGCACGGGGCCGGGCGCACAAATTCCTGCCGATGATCCTGTGGTTGCCGGGCTGGCAGCCGGACTGGTGCGGCCGGAATCCAAAAGCGACATGTACGCCGTTCTGCGCGATATCGTGTATTCCGCTCCTGTGCAGAGCCTGCAGATCGAAACAGCTGCCGGCAGCGGCGCTGCCGGAGCTCTTGATGCGCTGCGCTCGGGGAAAGGCGACCGGCAGGCCAGGGCGCGGCTGCTGTGTGCTCTCCTGCGAGCCGCGGGCCTGCCCGCGCGGCTGGTGTTGGACATAAACGAAGGGGTGTGGTGCCAGGCCTGGGTTGCGAACCGCGGCTGGATTTCAATCGAAAGCACCTTCCCGGTGTTCGATTATATCAGGCCGGTCCGGACAGGCCTGCCCAAAAAACTGTCCCCGTCCGAACATGCTGTCGCCTGCCTGTCGGGCAGGGATGACACGCCGGGCGCGCTTTCCTGGGACACGGGCCTGAGCGCTTCGAAACGCGCCGTGCCGGCCGATGAGCTGAAGCAGCCCGGCCGCCTGCGCGACGCGCGCATGCTGATCGCCCCGGTCTATGAAGACGCGGCAACGCCCGCAGCTGGAAAAATTCCGCTTGCCGACGGCATCGTTTTGCATGCCCGTCAGCGCGGCGCCGCAGTCCAGATGGTGTTCGAGGACGTGCAGGGCCGCGAGCTGCACGCGTTCACGCCCGCCCTTGACGGTCTGTCAAGCGCGCTCAACGTGAACGACCGGCTTTTGTGGCGCTTTATCGCCCGCAGGCTCGGCTCCCTGCTGGTTATTGAAAACATAGAATGTAAAGAATACCGGGCCGGTCAGCAGTAGGGGCAGGCCCCTGTGCCGTGCACGCCGGTGCAGAGTCAAAAAAATAAGGCGTTCAAGGTTCAAAAAATCGCTATCGGGATCGGTATAGAACTCGGTTTCCGAACGGTAGCGAAAAATTTTTACCCCTGTGCTGAAGGGGTTGTAAAAAGTCGTCACACCGGCGGAGGCCGGTGTCCAGTGTCGTTACGGTCATCCAAAACTCCGGCTTCCGCCGGAATGACGAAAACTAAACACAGGTGTTTCTCAACACCCTGTCATGCGGGGAGGGGCGCAATGCTGCGACGGCCGTCTGCCGTGCTCGCGCTTGCTTACGGCGCGGGCATTTTCATTGAACGCTATTACCCCGTATCCAGCCGGGCTCTCCTTGGAGCAGGCGCAGGCGCGCTTGTTCTGGCGCTTGCCTGCGTGTGCCTGCGCCGCGCAACCACAGGCGCGGCTGCGGTTGTACTGCTCGCCGCTGTCCTGGGCGGCCTTGCCTACGCGCCCTTCCACGATCTGCCCGCATCCGTCAAACAGCTTGAGGCCTGGCTGCACAGGCCCGTTTTCGTCGAAGCCGGGGTCAGGCGCGTTGAACCGCTTGCCTCAGGCGCGCTCAGGCTGACGCTCGACTATGACAGCATTGAAACCGCTGATGAACAGCTTGCGTGCAGCGGCCGCATGCAGGCAACCCTGCAAAAAGCTTCCCGTGAGTACCGCTACGGACAGCGCCTGCGCTTGAGCTGCCGTTTGCGGCGCCCGCGCAATTTCAACAACCCGGGCGGCTTCGATTATGAGCGCTTTCTG
Source organism: uncultured delta proteobacterium (assembly GCA_903881505.1). Classification (GTDB taxonomy): domain Bacteria; phylum Desulfobacterota; class WTBG01; order CAIYCZ01; family CAIRTM01; genus CAIRTM01. The sequence goes on from CAIRTM010000091.1 coordinate 4,087, forward strand.
GCGCATCGCGCCATATACGTCACCGCCTTCCTGGCCGATGACCGCGGCGTCATCGTACTGCGCGAAAAAGCAGGGCGGCATTTGCTGCGCGGCCTTGAGCGCTATCGCTCCGCGCTGCGCCGCCTGATCTGCGAACATCTTGATGCGCCTGAGCGCGACCTTGTGCTGGCGCTTCTGCTGGGTGAAAAACAAACTCTGGATGCGCAGATTAAAGACCGGTTTGCCCGTTTGGGCGTCGCGCATCTGCTGGCGATTTCAGGGCTGCACATCGGCATCGTGTACGGCCTGGCGTTCGCGCTGGCCTGCTTTCTGCTGCGGCGGCTCCCGCGTCTGTTTCTCTATGTCGTTCTCTGGAAGGCGGCTGCCGTGCTTGCGCTCGTGCCGGTTGCCGTATACTGTTGCATCGCCGGCCTTCAGATTCCCACCCTGCGCTCCGGTATCATGATAGCGGCCTGTATCGCCTGCCTGCTGATGAACCGGCGCCAGGACGCCCTCAACGCACTCGGCCTGGCCTGTGCTGCCATCCTCGTATGGATGCCGGTCTCGCTGTTTGAAATTTCATTTCAGCTCTCGTTCGGGGCGGTTCTGTTCCTCATTCTGTACGCAGCACCCGCGCAGAAGCTGATTTCGCTCATCGAGGGGGCTGATGCCGGGCGCAGCCGGCCTGCGGCGCTGCGGATGTTCCGGTTCCTGGCCGGAACCCTGGCTGCGTCGGTGATTGCCTCCGCTGCCACCGCGCCGCTCACTGCCCTGTATTTCCAGCAGCTTTCCCTTGCAGGCATACTTTCCAACTGTATTCTGATTCCCGCGATCGGGTTCGGTGCCGTGCCCTGCGCGCTTGGGGCGGCCGTGCTGCTTCCGCTGAGCGAAACCGCCTCAGCCGGGCTTTTGCACACAGCTGCGCTCATCCTGGATCAGTCCCTGGTGTGGATCGGCTGCTGGTCTGAGATTCCCATGGTATGCGCACGGGTCGCGCCGCCTTCGGCTGGGGCAATGGCCGCCTGTTACGCAGCGCTGACGCTTGTGCCGCTGTGCCTGCGCAAGCGCCGCATTGCGTGCGCCTGCCTTCTGTGCGCTGCGGCTGTCGCGCTGTGGCTGTGGCCGCAGGACAGCCGGCATGAAGGCTGCCTGCGCGTAACATTTCTGGATGTGGGCCACGGCGATGCGGCCGTCATTGAGTTTCCGCAGGGCCGCGTCATGCTGATCGACAGCGGGGGGGTGCGCTCGGACCGGTTTGACACGGGCGAGTCGATTGTCGTGCCGGCCCTGCACGCGATGGGTGTCCTGGATATTGCGTGGCTGGTGATCAGCCATGCGCATCATGATCACATGGCAGGAATGCCGGCGGTTATGGCGGCTTTTAAGGCCGCGGAATTGTGGGTGCCTTCAGACGACTGTCGAGACCCCTTTTTCACATCGATTATCCATGATGCCCGCAGGAAGGGTGTCGCCGTCCGGGCCCTCAACAGCGCATCGCAACCGGTCATTATTGACGGCGCACGGGTTGAGTTTTTGAGCCCTGATCCTTCCCGGGCGGGCGGTGCCCGGGCGTACAATGACGTAAATGACAGCTCCCTTGTCATCAAAATCAGCTACGGCGCTCATGCGTTTCTGTTTGCCGGCGATATCGGGGCGCGGCAGGAGCAGGCATTGCTGGGAAAACCCGCCGATCTGAGGGCGCAGGTGCTCAAGGTTGCGCATCACGGCAAGCGCGGATCGAGCACGCCCGTGTTTCTGGATGCGGTGGAGCCTGAATGTGCGGTCTTCAGCTGCCGCCCCTCTGCCGGTCACGACCTGCCCGGCGATGTTGTGGCCCGCTACCGGGAGCGCTCTGTCCTGCAGCTGCGCACCGATGCGCACGGCGCCATCCGTTTCATCAGCGACGGCGGCCGCCTTGAAATACATACGTTTCTGCCGCACGGAAAATTTACCGCGGTCCGGCATTAATCCATTTGACATTCCTTCAGTATTGTATTTACAATGAAACCATGGCTGAGAAAATGTTTTCGAAAGAAGCCCTTGTATGAAAAAACATGGACGGCACGCCCTGCGCGTTGTTGTTGGCACTGTGCTGGCCTGCGGCCTGCTGAGCTGCCGCAGCATCCCGCTGCGCGAGCTTGCAATCAACGATATCGACAACGCGGAACAGGCCCTGCAGCAGGCGCAAACCGCTGAAGCGCCTGTATATCTTCCGGAACAGTATCTGGAGGCCGGCATGCTTGTGCGCCGGGCCCGCAGCAGCCTGCAGGCCGAAGAGTACAGCCAGTCGCGCGATTTTTCACGGCGTTCCCGGGAGGCTGTCCAGCGGACCATGGAGGAGCTGGACAAGGAACGGCAGCGCGTAAAAGAGCTGGCCATGCGATTGCTGTTCAGCGCCAACCAGGCCTGGGACAGCTATGCCCAGAGCCCTGACAAGGAATACGCCAGCGATGAACTCATCGAGATCAGGCAGCTTCTGGACAGCGCGCAGGCAGATCTCAACACGCAAAAATATATGGACGGCCTGAAAAAAGTCCAGAAGGCGCACGGGAAAATAACCGGGCTGCCGGAGGCGATTGCACGGGGCCGGATCGTAAGGATGGAGCAGGAGAAAAAACGCCAGAAGGCCCAGAAAACCGGCGAGGAAATCATCGCCGAGGCCAACCGTACGGCCGAAGAAATTATCAAGGCCGCCCGCGCCCAGCGCGACCAGCTGCTGGCTGAAACCGCGGAGCTTGCCGCGTATGCGCGCCGCGTTGAATTCGAGCGCATGTTTCCATCGACCTACAAGGTCGCCAGCGGCGAAACCCTGCTCGATATCGCCAAGCGGCATGAGATATTTAACGACAAATTCATGTGGCCGCTGCTGTACAAGGCCAACCGCGACCAGATCCGCGATCCCAAGGTCGTGTTCCCGGGCCAGATGCTCACGGTCCCGCGAGATATCACCTATGAGGAAGTTATAGAGGCCCGCAAAATGGCGGAAGCTCCGCCGCCGTATGATCCCCCCGAAACCGCCTATACCCCCGCGGTGTATCAGCGCTACATGCAGATCCTGCCCCCCGAGCAGGCTGTGTCTGAAGTGCCCGGGCTGCCCGAACCCGTGCCCGCGCCCCTTCCCCTGAACTGAATCCTGACATCACCGGCGCGGCCGTCCCCGGCCGTTTTCCATTCTATCGGGGCGCGTCCCCGCCGGCGCTGCGGCCGAGCTGGCCGCAGGCGGCCGCTATATCTGCGCCCTTGCTGCGCCTGATAGGGGCCGTGTAGTTGTTCGCAACGAGAATGCTTTGAAAGCCGGCAAGCCGCCGCTCCGCGGGAGCGCGCACATCGCTTCCCGAATGCTCGTTGAAGGGGATGAGGTTGATCTTGCAGCGCAGGCCCTTGAGCAGCCCTGCCAGGGCGCGTGCATGGCGGTCGCTGTCATTGACATCGCGCATCAGGATATATTCAAAGGTAATGCGCTTGCGGGGCGGCAGCGGGTAGCCGCGCAGGGCCTCCAGCAGGATCGCAAGCGGATAGGTTCTATTGATCGGCATCAGGGTGCTGCGAAGTTCATCATCAGGCGCGTTCAGCGAAACAGCCAGGTTCACGTCCGTGTCGCGGCCCAGCGCTGCGATTCCGGGCACAAGGCCGCAGGTTGAAACGGTTATCTTGCGATGCGAGTAGTTCAGGCCGTGTTCATCCTGCAGAATGCGTATGCTGGTGATCAGGTTGTCGTAATTGGCAAGCGGCTCCCCCATGCCCATGTAGACGATATTGGGCAGGCGCTCCGCCAGACCGTGCTCCCGGACGATCGCGAGGACCTGGCCCACTATCTCGCCGGGGCGCAGGTTGCGCACCAGGCCGAGCTGCCCGGTACAGCAGAAGCTGCACCCCATGGCGCAGCCGATCTGCGTCGAGATGCACAGGGTCAGGTGCCGGCGCTCGGGGATAAGCACGCTTTCTATGCCGTGCCCGTCGGCGGTCTTGAAAACATATTTGCGCGACCCGTCCTTTGAACTTTCAGTGCGGAAGGGTTCAAAGGCTCTGATGGCAAATGTTTCCTGCAGCTGTGCGCGCACGCTTTGAGGCAGGCTGGTCATCTGGTCAGAATTCGCGGCCTGTTTTTGATGCAGCCAGCTGAAAAGCTGGCGGGCGCGGAACGGCGGCAAACCCATCTGCTGCAGGGCTTCGCTCAGTTCCGGCAGGCTGTAGTCTCTTGGATCGTGCATGCAGCCGGGATCTTTCTTCATGGTTGACCGGGTGTGCGCTCGCGCAGCAGTTCTTCGTAGAGCCCGATATAGCCTCCGGTCATGCGCTGCAGGCTGAAGCGCTCCACAATGCGCTGCCGCGCGGCCGCTCCCATGGCGGCCCGTTGGCCGGGGCGTGCGCGCAGCTGCTGAATCGCGCGAGCAAACTCAGCGACGCTGTCCGGCGCGCACAAAAACCCGTGCTCTCCGCTGGAAACAAGCTCCGGCAGGGCCGAGCAGCGGGTGGATACAACCGGTTTCGCGCAGGCCATTGCCTCGGCCGCGCTCAGGCCGAAGCCCTCAAGGCGCGTGGGAAAAAGCAGCATGTCGCACAGATTGTAGATTTCCGGCAGCTGCGCCGGCGGAACCGACCCGAGGTTCAGGCAGTTTTCAACCGGCAGGGGCCTTGTCCCGCGCATGCCGCAGGTCAATATCAGCAGATGTCCGGGCCCCAGCGCGCGCATGATTTCCGGCAGCAGGTCGGCGCCCTTGCGCCTGATCGGGTTGCCGGTGAACAAAAGCACGGTCGTATCGGGCGCGATAGCGTATTTTTCGCGCGCCGCCGGGCCTGGCCTGAAAACATCCGTGTCAACGCCGTTATAGATCAGGCGCGCGTTATTGAATCCGAACACGCGGCCGAGTTCGCCCCGGGTATATTCGCTCGGGCATACAACGGCTGCGGCATGCCGCAGGGCGCGCCGCTCCCAGCGCCTGAGCAGCAGGTGGTAGATGCGCTGCGCGGGCGTGCGGTAGCCAAGCCCGTGATCATGCACCACGTGATGAAACGTGAACACAAAGGGCGTGCGCGAGGGATAATATCCGGTGAACGCATCGCCGTGCACGATGTCGGCGCCATTCGGACGGTCGGGGAACAGCATGCCCGCCTGCGGCAGCATGTCGACCCAGCGCGGCAGATAATCAACGCGCGCGCTGTGTCCCGCCCGGCCGAGCGCATCGGCAATGCCTGAGACAAGCACGTTGGCGCCGCCGCCCGAATCGGTGAGCCTGAAGTAAACGTTCATGTGCAAGGCTGGCTCGTGACCGCAGGGGCAGGCCCCTGTGCCTGCCCGCTGGTGTTTGCCCTGTCCGCGTCCCGCAGAACCGGCAGGGCCTTTTCAAGGATATCATCGGCCGTTATGTCGCGCATGCAGGCGTAGCCGCGTTCGCATATGATTTTCGGGCGGCGCGACTTCCAGGGATAGCTGGTGCAGGCGCGGCACGTGGCGGTGTGCGCCTGCACGACAAGATGCCGGTAGCCGAACGGGCACATGCGCTCAGGATCGGCCGGCCCGAAGAGCGCAACCGGCGGCGTGCCGACCGCCGCGGCCAGGTGCGCCAGTCCGGAATCCGAGCCGATATACAGGGCAGCGCGCTGCAGCAGGGCCGCGCTCGTGCCGAGGCTGCCGCGCAGCCGGATGCCGGACACGCCGGCAACGGGCTCAACGCGCAGCACCTCATCGGCAAGGCCGGGTTCATCCGGTCCTTCAATTACAATAAAGGGCCTGTCGGTTCGTTTGCGCAGCTCGCGCAAAAGCAGGCTGCAGTTCCCGGGCGGCCAGCGCTTCGCCGCGGCAAGGGCGGTGGCCCCGCTGCCGGCATGCACGATGACCGGCCTGCGCGGCATTTTTGTTAATCCGGCCTGCCGCAGCAGGACGGCGGCCGCGGCATGATCGGTTTCGTTCAGGGGGAACACGGGCGCCTCATCAGCGACAGGCACGGGTGCGCCGCCGGGATCAAGGCTTTTCAGGAGCAGAAGGTTCTGGTGGACATCGTGCAGGCCCGGCTGCGCCGCAACCGTTTCAAACCCGAGCGCGCGCCGGAAGAGGGACGGCTTCTCCGTGTAGGCATGCATGATCGTGCGCCGGGCATTGACGCAGGCGGCCATCAGCAGGTACTGCCAGCGGCGCGACGGGGCCGGGATCAGGAACATATCGCATCGCCGCAGGCGCAGCGCGATGCCCGCCCTGACAAGACCTGCTGTTCCGGCCGTGCACGCTATAACCTCTCCCACCTCGCTGAGGCGGCTGAACACCTCGGCGATCGCGGGAGACCCGGCCAGGGCCGTGATGCTGCATTCCGGGCGGCCTTGTTTGAGATGCCGAACCAGCGGCACGGCCAGCAGCGCGTTGCCGATGCCGGCAAACATGGGAACAACTATTTCGGGCGTCATGTGCCTAAAAAATCGATTCGTGCCGGATTGAAATGAGGGCAGGTGCGGCACTGCCGCTTCCTGCCGGGGTGTGTGCAGAATAGCAAAGCGCGCCCAATCAATCAAGCATGCAATCGGCCTTGCGCGCACGCGGGTTTTGCCCTAGACTGGGGCCTGTCAGGCAGGACATGCCTGCGCAGGGGGCTGCACGGATGGCGGTATCGCTGAAAAAATACCTTATATGCGCGGTGATGCTGTGCCTGGCCGGCGCTGCCCGGGCCGGGACCTGGCAGGGAACCTGCGTGAGCGTTCTGGACGGGGACTCGCTGATGATCACGGGCGCAGCCGGCAAAAAGGAAGTCAGGCTCTACGGCATTGACACGCCCGAGTTCGACCAGGCCTTCGGCAGGCAGGCCCGCAGCTGCACGCGCGGCCTTGTCCTCGACAAAAAGGTAACGGTAGAACCCTTTGAAATCGACAAGTACGGCCGCACGGTCGCAAAGGTGCGCACAGCTGAGGGGTGCGTAAATGAGCTCCTGGTCGCGCGGGGCTGTGCCTGGGTGTACCGGCGGTATTGCAGGCCCGGGGACATCACGGCATGGGCTGCCCTTGAGGAAAAAGCCCGGCAGCAGGGCCTGGGCCTGTGGTCGCAGCCAGGCCCGGTGCCCCCGTGGGATTTCCGGAGCACAAAGCGCGCGCAGGAAAACAAACAGGTTAAAAAAACCGGCGCCGCAGCGGGCTTCTATCACGGCAATACCGGTTCGCGCGTGTTCCACGCGCCCGGCTGCACGGCCTATGATTGTAAGAACTGCACTGCGGCTTTCAACAGCCTCGGCGAGGCCCTGCGCGCGGGCTACAGCCCCTGTAAAAAGTGCATCGATAATTAAACAGCCCTGATGTATGAGCGGACCCGTCATATGATCACATCCGCGGCCAACGCCAAAATCAAGCACCTCCACAAGCTGATCAGCGACAGGAAATACCGCTATCAGGAGAAACAGTTCGTCGTCGAAGGCTATCGCCAGCTTGAAGGCGCCCGGGCCGTGCTCGGTGTATACGTGTCAAGCGCGGCGAAGGCGCCGGACCTCGGCGTGCCGCCCGAAAACATGCATATCGTCGAGGAGAAAATTTTTAACCGGCTGGCTGATACCGAAAACACGCAGGGCGTGCTGGCCGTGTGCGCGCTTGCCTTCGAGACTGCACTCAGCGCAGGCAAAAACTATGTGCTGCTGGACGGCCTGCAGGACCCCGGCAATGCCGGCACCATTATCCGCACGGCCGCGGCCTTCGGCTACGGCGGCGTCATTTTCACCCCCGGCTGCGTTGACCCGTTTTCCCCCAAGGTGGTGCGCGCAACCATGGGCGCCATATTCGCGTGCGCCATTGTCCTGCTGGATGATTTTCAGCAGCTGCAGGGCTGCCATGTCGTTTCGGCCGATATCGGCGGGCCCGACATCGCAGCCGTGAAGGTTGAGCGCCCTCACATACTTGCCATCGGCAGCGAGGCCCGGGGCTTCTCGGCCGGGCTGCGGCCCTGGATCAGCCGGACCGTGACCATTCCGTTTCAAACCGGCTCGGTTAATTCGCTCAACGCGGCCGTGGCCGCGGGCATTGCTATGTATGCGCTGACCAAGGGCACGCAGTGACGCCTAAAACCGGAGCCGCCTTGGCCCGCGGCCGGGCGTGCGCGGTTGTGCGGCAGGGGGTGAAGGGCGGAGCTGCGCCTGTCATGAGTGTGTAGGTCCAGGCCAGAAACCTCACTTTATCCTCAGCGCCGCTGCGCGAGCTATCGCCTTTCATCTAAAACCTTGCCTCCCGCTGAGGCGCAGGTGCGTTTTGCCGCCGAAGTAGTGGATATAGTCCATTGACAACAGGTCTGCTCTGTGCGATAGGCATAGCGGTGGTAGCGCAGCACCTCGCGCACCTGATCCATTAATCTAAGATTCTGGTAGGGGCGGAACTTCGGCTTATTTTCCATCTTTGTGCCTTAATATCGTAATAAGTGGAATTTGAAGTCCTTTTTTGTAATACGTGGAATGTTCTTCCATCTATATGGGCTGATATGATGGAAGTTTCCCCGCCTATTACACGGTTAGTCCTAAAGGATTTAATAATGAACAGAAATGAATGGACCGAACTAAGTCTAAAAATATTTGCACTATTTCTTTTTTTTAAATTCCTTACCGCAGTTCCAAATTTCATCAACATGCCTGTAATTGCTGAAAAGTATGCTGGCTCGTGGGCTATGCCAGGGGCAATTACAGGAGTCTTAGTTTCTTTGGTGTTAGCAATGGTCGTTTGGCGACTTGCCCCTGTACTGTCAAAAGCAATATGGAGAAAAACGGAGCCGCCACAAGCTATCTCAAATCCGAGTATGGATGAAATTCAAGCAGCTATTTTTTCCGCCATTGGTCTGTTCGTTTTAATAACCGCCTTGCCCGGCATCTCAGAATATCTGGTTTTAATCAACCAGACATCATCTCCGTTTCAATCAGAATCCGCCTTGGAATTTAAAGCAAAAATTGAGCTGGCAACTATGTTGGTGCAATCTGCAATAGGATTATTCCTGCTGTTCGGCTCAAGGGGGCTTGTTGCTGTGATAAAAATGGTTCGGAATCTAGGGTTAAAAAAGCAAGACTAACCATCGGCCTGAGAGGGACGCGGCAAAAAATCGCGCCGTGCCCCTCATCAGTAACGTTCGCAAAGGAGAACAAGATGAAGAGCTATTTTAAGATAGGTCGTGATATCGTTGTCGGCAAAGGATTGAGTGCAAAGCATTGGGCTGGTCCGATTATTTTCGGGAAGGAGGCAATTTATCTCTTACCCAATGACGTATCTGTGAAATCACTCAGGGCTGGATACGACTCAGCATCGGCAGCCGCAGGGATGCTTGGAGGCATGATTGGTGGTGTTATAGCAGGAGCAATGCAAAGCAAAGCCGGATCAAAATCAACATGGCAAGAACACATCGTTCAGATCAATGAACTTCCACAAAATGTTCTATTGAATCCGGATTGGCCCATAAAAAAAGGTAAGCGACCGGTAATTCTGATCAAAAAAAGCGATATTGATAAGTTCGAACGTTCTGGTGGCAAGCTTTTGGTTGAAGCGTATGGTGACACCTTCAAACTGGGGCTTAAGCTATTCGGTCGTGGCAAAGCTATTGAAACTATAAGAAGCCTTGAATGGTCGGTATAGTTGCGATCCATTTTTGAAATCCGGGGGCACCATACTAATTAATTTTTGCCAACACCCGGCTTGAGAGTGACGCGGAAAAAAATCGCGCCGCGCCCCTCATCCTTAACGTTCGGTTAATAAAATGAAATCCATAATGAACACATTGGTATGGTGTATGGCAGTTGCGGTGGGCGGGATGCTCTGCATTATTCTTCCACCGTATCTGATACCCGGAGGAATTCAGACCATATACACAGAGTCATTATTTCCTGTCTTCAGAACTGCATGGGAGAATCTTAAAATTCTACCAACCCTGGGGTGCTTTTTAGGCCTTGGTTTTCTTCTCGGCCTTGCACAACCCACAAGATGGTTGCTTCTTGGGTGCACGACGATAGCAGCGCCACCTATTCTTGCGATTTGCGAAATGATTGTGTCTCCGACTTCTCACAATCTCTGGCCGCTGGAGTTCCTTCTTTACGGCGTTGTAAACTCCCCCTCTCTTCTTGGGGCATTTCTCGGGTCCAGAATAAGGAAGATACAAAAAAATGAAACCGAACCATCCGCTTGAGAGGAACGCGGCAAAAACCAGCCGCGCCCCTCGGCCTTAGCGTTAAACGCAGAAAATAATATGGCACTTGACTACAAATATTTCCGACCGATAAAAGCCGCTGGTATATGCTTCATCATTTGCGGTGCAATATCTGCATTAATGTATATGTCCCTCCTTAAAAATCCTGATTTTGACACTGTTTTCCGCATCTTCGTTTTAGTTAATACGTTTTGGTATCTCGTTATGGGTATAGGAATAGTATTACAAAATAAATGGGGGTATTATTTGCTTAAAGGATTCCTCTACTTTATGGTTTTAGGTTTTCCAATTGGTACATATTTTGGAGTTAAATCATTACGATATCTACGGGAGCACGACATAAAAAGCTATTTTGCAAAACAGGCAATAGATATCTAGTGAATTATTAAATTGAGCTGAAAAGCGTTTAACAATCGGCTTGAGAGGGACGCGGCAAAGAGCCGCCGCGCCTCTTAACTTTCGCGTTGTACGAGTATAGTAATTAACGTAGCAGGAACGTTCATGTGAAATACAAGGACTTGAACCCGCAAGATAGCTATTTCCACCCGTGGACCACATACAGAAAGCGAAATAGGCTCGTCGCAATACTGTCTATAGCTTTTGTGCCAGCCATGTTACTGATCGGCATTCCATTAGGCTCCGTGGTTGGTGAAAACAAGGGCATGTTCATAGTCTTCTTCGTATGGGCTGCGCTGATTATGATATTCATCGATTATTCAGTTTTTTGGCATTGCCCGCGTTGCGGGAAGTCCTTTCATATGGACTTTGGGCGGTACGTGAATCCAATGGCCAAAAACTGCGTTCATTGTAAACTGCCGAAATGGAGTCCTAATGGTTCCGATCGGCAGCATGAGAAATGAAAATCGTACAACAATCGTCTAGAGAGGAGCGCGGCAAAAAAACGCGCCGCGCTCCTCATCTTTGACATTCGGCAATGCATAGCACGAGGATGAAAGCATGATTAAGAAATATAACAATATCAGCCTGGCATTCGGGATTCCGGGATTGATTGTTCAGACGTTCGGCGTAATCAGCCAGATTACGATAATCAGCCTGGTGGGCGCGGTTCTTCTGATAGTCGGACTTGGCTATTATGCAAAATCAAAAGGCAGGCACCCTGCATGGTGCCTATTAGGGCTGCTGTCAATCCTGGGAATAATTATTCTTGCGCTGCTCCAGGATAAGTCCTCCGAGACAGGCACGCAGGACATACGCCCATTCACAAAAATACTGCTAGTGCTTTTTATCCTCATAATTCTGGCTTTGATAGGTATCGCCATGATGGCCGGCAATTGAAAAAACTGCCGCCGAAAAGCTTGTTGTTGTACGAATATGAACAATGAGCAACAAACCGCTTGAGAGCGCCCCCGGGGAACCGCAACCAAAGCCGGGCTCCTGCCCAGACCGGCTCTTTCGGGCATTGAAGCTGAAAACGCACAGGGACTATGGCTGCAGAAAATGTTTTTTAATAAGCGTATCTTTTTCCGCTTTGCCCGGATAGCTTATTAAAACCGCCCGATATTTACCCTTAAAGACAAAAAGGCTTCCGGCGGCGGCGCCGATGATGCCATGCCTGTGAATGACGGCGCCGATATCCTCAAGGCTTCCGGCGCCCCCGAGCACTGTCATGGGAATACTTACGGAATCGCGCACCTTCTGCAGCAAGTGCAGGTCATAGCCCTTCATCACGCCGTCATTATCAATGGAGTTGACAACAATTTCGCCTGCGCCACATCTTTCCATCTCGGCAGCAAAATCAGCCGGGTGCTTTCCGGTATTCCGAGAGCCGTTGTGCGTCCAAAGCTCATATTTGCCGCTCAGTGTCTTTTTCTTCACATCTATAACGACCACAATGCTCTGCCTGCCGACTCTTTCGGCCATACTGGTCACGATTGCAGGATTTTCAAGTGCGCTGGAGCTTATGGCGATTTTTTCAACACCCAGGCTGAAGATGCGGTGCGCCTGATCAACTGTTTTTATCCCGCCTCCGTAGCAAAAGGGCATCCGGCATTCAACCGCGAGGTTTTCTATCATTTTATAGTCCGGCTCCCTGCCCTCCATTGTCGCGTCAATGTCCAGGACAATCAGCTCGTCAACCTCCTTTTCATTGAAAATCTTCACGGCGTTAATCGGATCACCCACATATTTGTGGTCCTTGAACTTTGTGGTTTTAACAAGCCCTTTGTTATGCACCAGCAGGCAGGGAATGATTCTGGGGTGTAACATAGTCACATAAAAGGTAAGAAGGTTAGAGGTTTAGCGGCAAACCTTTTCAGGGTTCATTCCGACGGAATTCAATAGCTCTTTACTTTTTCAAGCCTGTCCGGGGCAGCCCGTTGCGGGAACGATGGCAGCGCCCGCCGAAACATTCGCCCGCAACCGGCAGGACCGCCATAATGGTAAGACATGCACGCCTGTTTAGTCAACTTATTGCTGCGGTAGAATCGGCAGCATTTTTATCGTCTGGCGACGGGGCATACAGCGGAACGGCATGCACAAGGGTTCAATTGCCTGTCCCTATCCATGTTCCTGGCGGCCGGGCCAGATGAGCCGCATTTCGCAGGCTGTGCAGTCAAACTCAAGCCGGCAGGCGGCGCCTTCGGGGCCGGTGAGGAAAAGCGGCTCCTCAAAACCCTCGCGTTCAAGAGCTTTGCCGCACAGGCCCAGTTCACGCCGCAGGCAGTAGCGCGAACGCATAACGATTGTTCCCGGCCGCACCGGCCCGGTCTCGGCGGCCCGGGCAATGTCCTTAACGCCGTGGCGGAGGTAGAACGCACGGGCTTTCTCATTGAGAACATTGGTCTCGAAGCTGAGGCATGTTTGATAGTACGGAACGCTGTTTTTGAGAGCACCGCCTGTGATGCGCGGCCGAAGGCGCGCCCGTTCGCTGCGCAGGCTATCGATAAAATCGCGCCGCAGGCTGTTGAGCGCGGCAACCGGAATAAACCATGGCCGGGCCAGCTGTATTTCAAGGTTCTTACACCTGAACTCGGTGCCCCCGAATTTGGCCAGCTGGCCCGCGCATGTGCTCAGGGCGCGCTCGGCCTGCCGGGCAGGCTTTTTCGGGCTTTCGATGCAGGCCTGGGCGCATACCCCGTCCTGATCGCGCCCGTTCAATATAAAGCCATCCGGTGTTTCCGTGAATGAGCAGGCAACTGCGATGGTTCTCGCGGGCCGTGCCTGCCGAAGCGCCTTTTGAAAGGCGCGGTCAAGGTTGCGGTAGATGCGCGTGCCCGCACGTATTCCGGTCATGCGCTCCGGGAATACGCGCCCCTTCCCGGCAGTTCTGATACGGGTTCCCTGCAGCCGTCCGTCCGCGTCGAAAAAACAGATGCCGTCTCCGGGAGAAAGCCCCGCGGCACCGTCAAGGGCAAACGAGTCGTTGCGACAGGCCGTGACCTTCCCGATCATCTCGCCCCGTGACTTGGGCGAATCAAGCGAGGCGATACGCGAATCCGGGGTGATGAAAAAATCGGTAAATCCGCGGTTGAATGATTTTGCCGGGTCGGGGGTGAATCCCGGATCGGATGTCCCGGATGAAGAGCGCGCAAACGCGCATCCGTCAAGAACACGGTCAAGCTCTCTGCGGTAATACGCGACAACATTCATGACATAGCCGGTGTTTTTCAGGCGGCCTTCGATTTTAAGGGACGTGATCCCGGCCTGCAGCAGATCGCCAAGACAGCGTGAACGGTTGAGGTCCTTAAGTGAGAGCAGGTAGCGGTCATGCCCGACAGCCCGGCCGGTTTTGTCCTGCAGATGGTAGCGCAGGCGGCAGGGCTGGGCGCAGCAGCCGCGATTGCCGCTGCGGCCGCCGGCGGCATAGCTCAGGTAACAGCGTCCGCTGCGGCCCACGCACAGGGCGCCGTGCACAAAGCATTCAAGCTCAACGCTGGTTTCCCGGCGGATGGCGCGAATTTCTTCAAGGCCGAGTTCGCGCGCCAGAATCACGCGCTGAAAGCCGACCTGCTCCAGGAAGCGGACCTGCTCAACGCTGGAATTATCCATCTGTGTGCTGGCGATAAGGGCCAGCGGCGGAAGATCGCACTCCAACAGGCCCGCGTCCTGTATGATCAGGCCGTCAATGCCCGCCTGATAAAGCCGATTGATCAGCGTGACGGCTCCGGGGAGCTCATCGTCGCGCAGGATTGTATTGAGCGCAACATAGACGCGTGACCAGTAGCGGTGTGCGTATGCGGCAAGCGCCTCGATGTCGGAGACGCTGTTGCCGGCCTCTTGCCGCGCGCTGAATGCTTCAGCGCCGATATAGACGGCGTCGGCTCCGCAATTAATGGCTGCAATGCCGGCGGCTCGGTCACGCGCCGGCGCAAGCAGTTCTATTTTTTGAGGCTGTGATGCTGCAGTGTTCATAACCGGGATCAGGGAAAAATGTGCGCGGCCGTTTCAGTACAGGCGCTCTAACCGCGCGCCCTGAAAGTAATGCGCAAGGATGCTGCGGTAATCATGGCCCGCATGCGCCATTGCCGCCGCGCCGATCTGGCACAGGCCAACGCCGTGGCCCCAGCCTGCGCCGCGCAGAATAAACGAGTTCGGAACAGGGCCTGCGCCGGGCGTATCCACAACAAATGCCGAGCTGTACAGATGGCTGGCGGAAAGCATGCGGCGCACGGCAAGCTCCTTGGAAACGGTTTCCGTTCGTTTTGATCCCACTATCCGCAACGCGCGTATGCGGCCGGAAGCGCCGCGGGCAAGGGGCTCAAGGCGCAGGATGTCGCCGAAATCGCAGCCGCTTTTGCGCGCGATTATGCCCCGCAGTTCATCCTGGGCGATTGTCACCTGCCACCGGAAAAAATCGCTGGTCTCGAAATCAAACCCGGGCAAAACGGTTTCAAGGATATGACGGTCGCCTACATTACAGAATACGGCCGGCCGGGCCGCGATAAAACGACGCGCGCCGGCCTCTGCGCTGAGAGGAGGGATAAATTCGGCCGTGCCGGGTGCGCAGTCGGGCCGGGGCTGCAGATAGGAATAGTCGACATCCTGCCAGCAGGTTGAAAATCGTTCGGTTATGCCGCCGCAGCATTTTGAAAAACGCGCATCACACACGCCGCCATCGCCTACGAGCACTTCGCCGCGCGTTGCGGCAAGGGCTGAGCGCGCTGCGGCGTTTACCGCGCCGATGCCGTGATAGCGCTGGCAGTGGTCGTCGTTGCACACATCAAAGTGAACGTGGCTGGCAGCGTCGGTCCAGGCAGCATCGGGCGCAGCCCGGGGGTGCGACCGATGCTGCAGCTGGGCCAGGACCCAGCTGCGCGAAATCACGCAATGGGCTTTTAAAAATTCAGCTGAGGAGCGCGGGCTCATTTCCGAGCAGATAACCGCTTCCAGGTAGGCCTCGCATCCGATGTGATTGATAAGTGTCAGGACACCGGGTTCGAAACAGCAGGCCGTCAGGGCGCCGCGGAAGGTCTGGCTGGCCGTGCGCTGCCAGTGAAAATTCCTTCCGATACTGTTTTCGGGCAGGGTAAAGGCGCATCCGGCTGCATCGGCGGGCTCCAGGAGCAGGCGCTGCGCGCGGGCGCACACTGCCGCCCGCGCATCGAGCAGCACAACGCTGCCGCCTTCGGCCCGGAGCTGATATGCGCCGGGATTGAGCGCGGCGGAACCGCACAGGTAGCGCCCTGCCAGGATGATGCGCGCGCCTGCCAGGCCTTCTGACAGGCCGACGCGCAGGCCGGGCTCATCTATCATGCCATTCTCGGGAACATCTATTGGCGGGCGCGGCATGGCATGGCCCCTACTGAAGGGCCCCGACGCGAATACAGTTGCGTCCGGCCTGCTTGGCCTGATACAGCAGATCATCAAGGCGCTTGATCAGATTGTCGAACGACACATGCTCGTCCCCGGTCATGTCGTTAAAACCTGTCACGCCAAAACTTGCCGTCAGGCTGATGGTCGCGCTTCCGGCACGGATGGCCGCGGAGGAAACCCCCGCCCTCAGGCGCTCGGCAAGAATGGCTGCGCCTTCGCAGCCTGTTTCCGGCAGCACGATGATAAATTCTTCGCCCCCGTAGCGCGCAACCCAGTCAACCCGTTCGCGGACCAGGCCCATGATTGTGGCGGCGACAGCGTGCAGGGCTTCATCGCCGGCCTGATGCCCCCAGGTATCGTTAATAGGCTTGAAATGATCGATATCGCACATGATAAGTGACAGCTCGCGGCCGTAGCGCCGGGCCTTGCGGATCTCACTCTCAAGACTGTCATTGAGATAGGCCCGGTTATAGCAGCGCGTCAGTATGTCAATGGTCGACATGCGCCGTATTTCTTCGTTGGCCTGCTGCAGGGCGTCAATCGCGCTGCGCAGCTCGCGGGTCAGACGGCGGTGTTCAAGATGAACGCCCACGCGCGCCAGCAGTTCCTCCTTGACATAGGGCTTCGCCAGATAATCGGTTGCGCCGGCATCAAACAGGCTGATCAGAAGCGGCTGGTCATCAACAGCTGTCAGGAAAATAACCGGCAGGTCGGCAAGGCCGAACTCGCCGCGTACTTTCCGGCACAGGCGGCGCCCGTCCATAACCGGCATGACCAGATCGGTAACCAGCAGGTCGATTTTCTTATCAGGGTCGGACAGCACCGCGCAGGCCTCCGCGCCGTTTTCACAGGCAATTACAGCAAGGCCGGCCCGGCCCAGCAGGTCAGCCGTGATCGTGCGCGCCACGGTATTGTCATCCACAACAAGCGCGGCAAATCCGTCCAGGTTTTTTTTAGGTATGAAAATCTGGTCAACCGCCCTGCGTATATCGCCTTCCACAAAAGGCTTGGAAACAAAATCGACCGCCCCAAGCTCAAAGCCTTTCTGGCGGCCTTCGAGCGTATCATTGGCGGTTATGAAAATAATCGGAATGCGGTTGTTGGGGGCATGGGTAAAGCGCTTGGTGTAATTGTCGCCGGCCAGTTTTTGCGATGCGGTGAAGCCGTCGAGCCGGGGCATGTCAACGTCCAGTGTGATCAGGTCCGGCAGCAGTTCAACCGCGCGCGCAAGCGCGGCAATTCCGTCTTCAGCTTCGAAAACCTCATACCCGCCGGTCTCGAGTTCGCGCCGGATCATGCGGCGCATCAACGCGCTGTCATCAACGACGAGTATTTTTTTACGCGGTTCGCTCATATGCGGATTCCGGAGATTGCCGACAGCCCGGGACAGCACCTGCCCGTGCCTCGCCGTTTCAAATCAATACTGCATAGCCGCTGTTTATGCAAGGGCTTTCGCCGCGCGTCAGCCGTGAACCTGCACGGAAAACCCCATGCCTGACGGCCGATGAAAATCAGGGCGGCCGCAGGGATGTGCGCCGGCCCAGTGCGAAAACCGGCCGTCGGCATGCTTAAGAATAACAGCCGGGTCGATATGAACCCGGCCGGGGGCCAGCACAAGGGCTGCCTGCATCACCATGCACGTCTCGTCGAGCCGGGCCCGCAACCGCACTGGCCGCAAACCGCCGGGCTGCTGTCCGGCAGCCTTCCGATACCCGTCAAACGCACAGGCCCACCAGTTGCCTGAGGGGGAAAAATTCCACTCCGTATACCGGTCGCCGTTTCCTCCGCGCACGAAGCATTCCAGGCAGGTTGTGCGCCACAGCCCGGCAGTATGGCCGGGCATCCGTGCGGCCGCGGGAATAATGAGCTGCCGCAGCGGACCCTTGACAGCGTACTGCAGCAGCAGCCCGGGGGGTACGCAGCGCACGCGCACGGAGCAGGAAAATCCGCTCAGCTCCGGCCGGGTTTCAAACGGCGCGAGCCGTATCAGGTTGCCGGCCTGCGCGGCGCTGCCGGTTTGCCGTGCCGATACCATCTGCCTCTCCCAGGCCATGGCCCCGCCTGCCGTTGTCACGGAGTGTTTGAACGGCAGATGGGCTCGAGTCTTTTTTTCAGATACTCGAAGGCCTCCTGCGGGCTGTCGCAGAACGCGAACAGCCTGAGGTCTTCCGGATTGATAACGCCGCAGTCAGCCAGGGCGTCGAAGTTGATGATCTGTTTCCAGAAGCTGCTGCCGTAGAGGACGATGGGAACTTCTTTTGTCATTTTCCCGGTTTGCACCAGGGTTAAAATTTCCAGCAGCTCATCCAGGGTGCCGAAGCCGCCGGGAAAAACAATAAGCGCCTTTGCCAGATAGGCGAACCAGAATTTGCGTATGAAAAAGTAATGGAATTCAAACATCAGTTCGCGGGAAATGTAGGCATTGGGCTCCTGCTCATAGGGCAGGCTGATGTTGAGCCCGATGGAGTAGCCGCCGGCCTCGGAAGCGCCGCGGTTGGCAGCCTCCATAATGCCGGGCCCGCCGCCCGAGCACACGATGAAGCGCCGGCCATGGCATTGGTTGCAGGCGTACAGCTCCTTGGACCATGCGGTAATCATGCGCGCAAGGTCGACCGCGTCCTGATAGTAGTGAGAAATTGACAGACGGGCCTCGGCCGCGCGCAGTTCGCGCTCAGGCGCGTTTTTCACCCGCAGCTCGTCGCGGTGCCGCAGGGCTTCCTGCGTGGGCCGTATGCGGGCGGAACCGAAGAACACGACCGTGTCCTGTATGTTGAATTTTTCAAAGCGGCTTTCAGGCTCGAGGTACTCGGCCAGGATACGGATGGTGCGCGCCTGCGGACTGT
The DNA here is from genome assembly GCA_903881505.1 of uncultured delta proteobacterium. GTDB lineage: Bacteria > Desulfobacterota > WTBG01 > CAIYCZ01 > CAIRTM01 > CAIRTM01. The sequence goes on from CAIRTM010000091.1 coordinate 22,825, forward strand.
TGAGAAACTCCGAATTTTTATAGGCCTTGGGGGCTGATTTCATGGGGTCTCCTTGTCGTTGATATGGTTTCCGGTGTGCGCCCTGCGGACCCCGGCTTCCGGCAGGCCGCGAAAGGTTTCTGCATCCTGCGGGCAGATATCATAGCCATACAGGTCACCCCTGAAATTTTTGATCAGCAGCCGGTTTCCGTCAACGGCTTGAATATAGTCGGGCGTGAGCGGCACCTTGCCGCCGCCGCCGGGCAGATCGATCACGTAGTGCGGTACGCTCATGCCCGAGACATGCGAGCGCAGCGCGCCGACGATGGCAAGCCCCGTGGTAAGCGATGTGCGGAAATGGGCGGTTCCGCGGGTGCAGTCCATGTGGTGCAGGTAATAGGGCCGCACGCGCATGCCCAGCAGGGCCTGCATAAGCTCGCGCATAATCTCCCCGGAGTCGTTCACCCCTTTCAGCAACACGGTCTGGCAGCCGAGCGGGATGCCTGCTTCGGCCAGCAGCGCGCAGGCCCGGCGCGCCTGCGGCGTAATCTCCGCCGGGTGGTTAAAATGCGTATTGACATAGAGCGGATGTGCCCGCGCAAGCGTGCGGGCAAGGCGGGCCGTGATCCGGTCGGGCAGCACGCCGGGCACGCGCGTGCCGATGCGTATGATGTCGACATGCGGGATCGCGCGCAGGCGGCCCAGGATATCGGCAAGCTGCGCGGTCGGCAGCAGCAGCGGGTCGCCGCCCGAGAGCAGCACGTCGCGGACCTGCCGGCTGCGGCTGATATAGTCAATGCCCTGGCCGATCGTGTCCGGCGTCACGTCGAACGAGCGGCCGATTTTGCGTTTGCGCGTGCAGAAACGGCAGTGTACCGCGCAGCGGTTTGAAACCAGGAACAGAACGCGGTTCGGGTAGCGGTGCGTGATGTTGGGCGCCGGCGCATGGCTGTCTTCAGCCAGTGGGTCGATCATGCCGGTCGTGTCTTCAAGCTCGGCGCTGTCGGGAACAAACTGGCGCCAGAGCGGATCGCCGGGACCCTTGAGCATGCCGGCGATATAGCTGTTGATGCAAACGGGATAGGCCCCGGTCACCTCCTCAAGCATCGCGCGCCGGGGGGCCAGTTCTGAGAAAGCATCGCAGAGCGCCGCGGCCGAATGTATGCCGCTGCGAAGCTGCCCGTTCCAGGAAGCCGGTTTCATGTACATGTCTGCTTTCAGCTTGAACCTTGTGGCGGTTTATACTATATCAAAATACATCGTACCGCAAACCTTCCCTACAAGGAGCACAGCATGGCGAAAATATCCCAGGTCCCGGTCCCGGCCCCGTTTGCCCAGGCCTTTAAAGTTTCGGGCATTAAAATTAAACGCTTTACAACCCCGGAAGCATTTGAGCGTGTTTTGAAAAAATTTTTGAAACGCAACCATGTGCTGCATCTGAGCACCTGCGACGGGGTCTCCCCGCGCTCAACACCGCTTGAATACCGCCTGCATGATCTGACTTTTTATATTCTTTCCGAGGGGGGCGGCAAATTCGCTAATCTGGAAAAAAACAAAAAGATCAGCTTTTCAATCGCCGAGCCGTATGATTCCGAGGCGGACTACTGGAACTACAAGGGCCTGCAGGCCTGGGCGACCGCGCGGGTGCTCAACCAGAAAAAGCACCCCGGGCTGTTTCAGGAGGCATTGAAAAAAATGAACATAATGAAATCGCTGAAAAAGCTCGGCATGAAACAGCTGCCCCCCCAGATTGTCTATCGCATCATCGAAATAAAGCCCGACCGCATAAAGTACGGCAATCCGCGGGAAGGCGTGTTTCGGGTCACCTGGTCGCGCACCTGACCGGCGCCTGGTGCGTGCAGCACCGCGAACCAAAAAAAACAGGATTTCCGGCCTGTTGCGGAAATCCTGTTTTTTGTACAGCCGATTGAGCCGGAGTTCAGTCTTCCATTGAAATAGCTTCTACCGGGCACTCATCAACACAGGTGCCGCAGTCAACGCAGGTATCGCCGTCCACTGCTGCCTTATCGTTTTCAATCGCGATTGCTTCAACGGGACAAATGTCCACGCAGGTTGCACAGCCGGTGCAGATTTCAGGATTGATTTTTGCTGCCATTGTTTCCTCCATTCCTGTTATTGATAACGTTTGTACTGCCGCTGCTGCCGCTTATACTGTGTTGTGCGGGCAGTCTTTTGCATGGATAGCTTTATAAATGATAAGCATGGCCCTGTCAAGGGTTCATTGCGTCCCGGCCCGGCCCGCCCGATGACTGGTTTTATCGGATGTGCGCCAAAGAAACGCTTGACGCCCGCGCGCGCTTATTTTACTCTTGCGCGGTTGCCGCGCACGCAGGCACGGTCGATAATCGGTTAACCGCTATACCGGGCGCTGTCCGCGATACGCCCGCCGGGAAAGGAAGAACCTTCATGAAGGTACCATTGCTTGACTTGAAAGCGCAGCTGGTGATGCTTGAATCTGAAATGAAGTCGGCGCTCAATGCGGTTGTGGATTCAACCGCCTACATCAACGGTCCGGCCGTGGCTGAGCTGGAGAAGGCAATCGCCGCCTACAGCGGCGCGGCCTGCGGCGTGGGGGTGAGCTCCGGCACTGACGCGCTGCTGGTGAGCCTGATGGCCCTTGCCGTCGGCCCGGGCGATATCGTCGTGACCACGCCGTATTCGTTTTTCGCCACGGCCGGCACGGTCGCCCGGCTGGGCGCTGAAATCGCCCTGGTTGATATCGATCCGGTGTCCTATAACATCGATCCGCAGGCGCTGCAGGCATGGTTTGAGCGCGAGCCGGGAAAAGCCGGCCGCGTCAAGGCGATCATTCCGGTGCACCTGTACGGCCAGTGCGCCGACATGGATGCAATCCTGCAGATCGCGCGCAGCCGGGGCATTGCCGTTATCGAGGACGCGGCCCAGGCAATCGGTTCGGGCTATCCGTCGGCCGCGGGGCTTAAAAAAGCCGGCTCCATGGGAACCTTCGGCTGTTTTTCTTTTTTCCCCAGCAAGAACCTGGGCGGCATCGGCGACGGCGGCATGGTGGTGACCGATGACGAGGCCCTGGCCGAGAAGGTGCGCCTGCTGCGCAATCACGGGGCGCACCCCAAGTATTATCACGCCCTGATCGGCGGAAATTTCCGGCTCGATACGGTGCAGGCCGCGGTCCTGCTGGTCAAGCTGCCGCATCTTGAGGACTGGCATGCCATGCGCCGCGCGAATGCCGCCTATTATGATGAACTGCTGGCCGGCTCCGGCATTGCCGTACCGAAGGCGGTCTATGGCCGCCAGCACCATATTTATAATCAGTATGTGATTTCAGTGCCTGAAAAGCGCGATGAGCTGCGCGCGTGGCTCACGCAAAACGATATCGGCAATGAAGTGTACTACCCCGTGGCGTTTCACGAGCAGGAATGCTTCCGCAGCCTCGGCTATCAAAAGGGAGCTTTCCCGAACAGCGAATACGCGGCCGCTCACACCCTGGCCCTGCCGGTCTACCCCGAGCTGACGCGGCCGATGCAGGAGCGGGTGGCGGAAACGATCGTAAGTTTTTACGGATAATTTCAGCCCCGGCTGCTGCCGCCCTCGCGGGCGGCAATCCACCTGGCGGCCTCGTAGAGGTCGTCGCACACCATGTGCGGGGGCGAGCAATCGCCCGGGTAGTTTTCCAGGTGCTTGCGCCCCTCTCCGGTCAGAACCAGTATCCCGGTCGCGCCCGTGTTATGGGCAAGCTGCACGTCGCTGGGCTTGTCGCCCACGACATAGGAGTGCTGCACGTCGAGATCAAGCTCGCGCGCGGCCTGCAGCACAAGGCCGGGAGCGGGCTTGCGGCAGTCGCATGCGCGCCGGTATCCGGGCAGGATGCCCTCCGGATGATGCGGACAGGAGTAGTAGCCGGCAAACGATATGCCGTTAGAGCGCATCAGGCGCAAAAAAGCCCGCTGAATGACCGGCAGCTGCTCCGGGGGTATCAGGCCCCGGGCAACGCCTGCCTGATTGGTGATGATGACCAGCTCGAGGGCGCAGTCGCGCAGCAGGCGCAGGCCTTCGATCGCGCGCGACAGCAGCGTGATCTGGTCGGGGTGGCACAGATAGCCCACGTCAACGTTGACGGTTCCGTCGCGATCAAGAAACACCGCCGGTTTCATGCACCAAACACCCGGGTGAAAATATCGTCAACGTGCGCGGTAAAGAATGCGCTGGAGCAGAAGGCCTCTATCTCCTGAGGAGTAATGACCGAGGTAATGTCGCTGTCGGCCAGCACCATCTGCTTGAAGTCCTTTTTCTGATCCCAGGCCGCAAGCGCATTGCGCTGCACGATCCGGTAGGCGTCCTCGCGCGATACGCCGCGCAGGGTCAGCTCAAGCAGAATTTTCTGTGAATAGTACAGGCCCCGGGACAGTTCGAGGTTCTTCTGCATCGATTCGGGGTACACGATCAGTTTGCGCATCAGATTGGTGAAGCGCACCAGCATGAAATCGAGCAGCGTTGTGCTGTCCGGGCCGATCACGCGCTCGACCGAGGAGTGGCTGATGTCGCGCTCGTGCCACAGGGCCACGTTTTCGATGGCGGCAAGGGCGTTGCCGCGCAGCAGGCGGGCAAGCCCCGAGATGTTTTCCGACAGGATCGGATTTTTCTTGTGCGGCATGGCTGATGAGCCCTTCTGGCCGGCTGAAAAGTATTCCGAGACTTCAGAGACCTCGGTGCGCTGCAGATGGCGGATTTCAACCGCGAATTTTTCGATGGATGCTCCGATAACGGCCAGGGTCGTGAAAAATTCGGCATACACGTCGCGCTGAATGACCTGGGTCGACACCGGCGCGGGCCGCAGCCCGAGCTCGCGGCATACGTACTCCTCGACAAAGGGCGGATTGTGCGCGAAGGTGCCCACGGCGCCGGAGAGCTTGCCCACGCTGATGGTTTCCATGGCGCGCTGCATGCGCTCGCGCTGGCGCCGCATTTCATCATACCACAGGGCCATCTTCAGCCCGAACGTGACCGGCTCGGCATGAATGCCGTGGCTGCGCCCGATCATGACGGTCAGGCGGTGTTCAAAGGCCCGGTCTTTGAGCACGGTCAGCAGCTCGTCGATGTCTTTAAGAATAATGGCCGAGGCCTCCTTGAGGAGCATGCTGAAGCTGGTGTCCAGAATATCAGACGAGGTCAGGCCCCAGTGGATGTAGCGCGCATCTTCGCCCACGTACTCGGCAACGCAGGTCGTGAAGGCGATGACATCGTGGCGGGTGATCTCCTCGATTTCCTCGATGCGACGCACATCGAAGGAGGCTTTTGCCTTTATGTTCGCCAGCGCCGCCGCCGGCACCGTTCCCAGCTCGCAGAGCGCTTCACAGGCCTTGATTTCGATATCGAGCCAGGTTTTGTACTTGTTTTCCTGTGACCAGATGGCGCGCAGGCATTCGCGTGAATAGCGGTCAATCATGGCGTGTTCCTTTCCTGAATACACAAACGGCAGTCCCTGCGGCTACAGGGGGCCGCATTGTTCGTGCGGGAAACTATAGCAAAAACAGGGGTTTTTTTAAAGTGCTATTGCACGGGCGGCAGCGTGCGCGGCCCTACGTCATCCAGCGGTAATACCACATTTGAAACATGAGCGTTTTCCAGACAAACAGGCCGAGATCATCATTGCCATTGAGAAATTCGCGCATGCGCGCGGCGACAAAACGGCGCTCCAGCAGGCCGCTTGAAGCGATCATATGGTCATTCAGGTACGCCAGCATCAGCTCGCGAAGGTCTTTGCGCAGCCAGGCATATATCGGAAGTGAAAAGCCGTGCTTGGGCCGCTGCAGAAGCGCCGGCGGCAGGCAGTCATGCGCGATGTCTTTCAAAATTTTTTTCAGCCTGTTTCCATCAACCTTGAACGCTGACGGCAGCCGGGCGGCGAATTCATAGATCCGGTGGTCAAGCAGGGGCTCGCGGGCCTCCAGAGAAGCGGACATGGAAGCCCGGTCGACTTTCGTAAGTATGTCCGCCGGCAGGTACGTCCGATACTCAAGACACAGCATTGCATCAAGCGTATCGTCCGGGCAGTCAAGCTGCCGGGCGTCGAAATGCGTCGGCGGAAGTTCCCGCAGGCCGGGAAGCAGCGCGGCAATGTCCTCGTCGAATTCATTGTAAATGCAGATTTCAAGGTTTTTGCTGCGGCTCAATGCGCCGGCCGCAAGCAGGCGCGCATACTTTCGCTTGAATTCGAGCATGGAGCCGGGCTTCAGAAAAGGGCGCATCGCGGACAGTGCCGCCAGGGGAGCGCGCCAGAAAAAACGAGGAACCCCTTCAGCCGCGCGCACGTTCCTCAGGGCGCGATGGATGCGCGTATAGCCCCCGAAGACCTCGTCGCCTCCGTCGGCGGAAAGCGCGACCGTTACCGAGCGGCGCGCAAGCCGGCTGACAAGACAGGTCGGAATGGCCGAGGCGTCGGCGAAGGGTTCATCATAGATCAGGGGCAGCTGCGGCAGGATGTCGATGGCATCCCGGTGCGTGCAGATATACTCGCTATGATCGGTTGCCAGATGGGCGGCAACGTTGCGGGCGTGGCGGGCCTCGTTATGCGCGTCTTCGCGAAATCCGATGGTGAAGGTTTTCAGCCTGTGGGACATGCCGCGCTGCAGCACGGCCGCAACCAGTGAGCTGTCATAGCCTCCGCTCAAAAACAGGCCGACCGGAACATCGCTGACCATGCGGTAGCTGAATGCTGATGATAACATCGTTTTGAGCTCCCGGCATGCCTGCGCATAGTCGATGTCCAGCTTGGGCATGCGGCTAAAACTGGCCGGGTCCCAGTACACGTGTTCGCTCGTCGTATGGCTGCGCAGGTCATATGCAAGCCAGGTGCCGGGCCGCAGTTTGGCCGTATGCTTGAAAACCGCGTGTGGCTCCGGGATGCAGCCGTATTTGAAATACAGGGCCAGGCTGCCGGGGTCCGGCTCCTTGGCAAAGCCGGGATGCTCGTGAAAGCTTTTCAATTCGGAGGCGAACAAAAAAAGCCCGTTGGCGTGATAGTAGTACAGGGGCTTGATGCCGGTGCGGTCGCGCAGCAGGAACAGTTTCTGCTGTGCGCGGTCGAAGATGGCGCAGGCGAACATGCCGATAAAGCGGTGCACGGCCTGCATGCCCCAGCGCATGTAGGCGCGCAGGGCAACTTCCGTGTCGCTGTTGCTGCAGAAGCGCGCGCCTTCGTGTTCAAGCTCGACGCGCAGTTCCGCAAAGTTGTATATCTCGCCGTTTAAAACAATGCCGACCGTGCCGCAGTCGCTGAACATGGGCTGATGCGCGGCCGGGGACAGATCGATGATGGCAAGCCGACGATGTGCCAGTCCCACGGCGCAGCTGCTTTCCTGGAACAACGCCTCGCCGGCGTCATCAGGGCCGCGATGCGCCAGCACAGCGGACATGCTTTTGAGAAGCGCTCTGTCCGAGGCGCAGGTTTTGTCGATAAATCCGGTAATGCCGCACATACAGGCTCTTTTTACAGGGGCGTGCCCGCAGCCGCGCGTCAGCGGCGCAGGCGCGCAAGGTTAGCGCCGGCCGGTTCAAAACCGGGGTCAATCTCAAGGGCTTTCATAAAAAATGCCTCGGCTGATGCCGGGTCACCGCGCATCGCGGCGCAGACGCCCAGCAGATTATACACTTTTTGGGGCTGCGCAGCGCCCGGCAGCGCTGCTTCGAGCTGCGCGCGAGCCTCGGCCAGGCGCTTTTGTTTCACATACAGCTCACCGAGCGCCTGGCGGCATTCTGCGGCATAGGCCGGGTCGAAATAGCGGGCAGTATAGCCCAGCGCCCGCAAAAACCAGTATTCGGCACGTTCAGGCTCACCGCGCTCTTCAAACAGATAGCCCAGGTTGCGGCAGGCGGTGAACCAGTTTTTTGCCCCCTCGAAGTAGGGGGTCGTATCGAGCTCATCCGGCGGTACGGCCCGCATGGCGCGCACCGCGCTCAGCAAGTAGGCGGCCGGATCGCGATAGTCAAGCGTGCGCAGATACAGCTGCATGCCGTACAGCAGCGCTATGGCGGCACAGACAGCTGCTGCAACAGTCGTGCTCAGGCGCCGGCGCAGAAAATCAAGCGCCATAGCAGCCAGAAGGCAGAAGCCGACGGAAGGCAGATACAGGTAATTTTCCTTGGCAAGCACGGGCAGCGGAATAATGTTTAAAACCGGCAGGAGCGTAATGCCGATCCATGCAAGCGCCATTCCGGCCATGCCCCTGCGCACAAAAACCAGCATAAGCGCCGCGCAGACAGCGCCCGCAGCGATCAGCACGATATCAAAAGCGCCCATGCCTGCATGCGGAACCACCAGGTTGGAGTAGTAGCACAGGTTCAGCGGCAGCAGCAGTTTTGCGCAGTAGAAGCCGAGCGTCATGAACACCAGCAGCGAACGCTGCCAGAGTGCGCAGGTAATTGTTGTCTCCGGGGAGCCTCCGAGACCTATGGCTGCAATGCGCAGCGCCAGATAGGCTGCCAGGCCCGCGCCGAGAAACACGGCTGTCCGCAGAAACTGTGCCCGGGAGGGCCTGGGCGCGGCAGCGAGGCAGTACAGGCCGTAGAGCAGCGGCATGGTCACGGCGATTTCCTTGCACAGCAGCGCGGCCAGGTAGCACAGCGCGGCCAGCGCACGCTGCGTGTCCGTGCAGTGCTGCCTGCACAGCATCAGCAGGCAGGGCAGGCAGAACAGCGCGGCCAGGACGTCGGTTCTGCCCATCACGTAGACGACCGAATGGGTATGGATCGGATGCAGGGCAAACAGCAGGGCCCCTGCAAAGCACACCACGCTGCGGCCCGGGAGCAGGCGCAGAAACAGCGCAAACACCAGAAGGCTGACAAGCAGGTGAAAAACGACGTTGGTTGCATGGTGGCCCGCAGGGCTGCGGCCCCAGAGATTGGTGTCAAGGCAGTGGGTCAGAACGGTAAGCGGGCGGTAGTACACAAAGGATTCGCCGCCCAGCGTGCTCCAGTAATCGGCGATGAATGAATGCAGGGCTGTGCCGGGATCGCCCGCCAGTTCATTCTTCAGGATAAACTGGCGGTCGCCCGCGACGAAATCGGCCTGCAGCGCGGGGCCGTAGCACGCCAGGGTTATGAGCGCCAGTATGACTGCGAGCCTGAAGGTCATGGTCTGTCCGCGTGTGCAGGTGAAGCGGCTGTATGTGGCCTGTATATAGGGTACTGCCGCCGTGTTGTCAAGCGCGGGGCACGGGCGCAACGATGTGCAGGCGCGATGTCTCAGGGCTGCCCGTCTGCGGGGATGTACCAGTATTTGATCAGCGGCCAGCACTCAGGCGCAGCGGCATACTGCGGGCGCAGGACATAGTGCGCTTCGATGTCGCGCTGGAATACGCCGAAGGGCCGGTCAAGCAGGATCGCCGCAAACCGCTGTCCGCGGATGGCGCTTTCGATTTCCATAATCAGGCGGTCACGCACCGGGCCCGGGCGGCCCCACAGTATGTCATTGATAAACCCGATATGGGCCGAATGCTTTTTGCCTGCCATCACGGCAAGGTATCCGTTTGCCGGCGCAAAGACGTCTCCATCGACTGCGCGGACAGCGGCAACGCTTCGGCGGACCACATCCGCGCTGCCCGGCACGGGAACCCGCGCAAGCGGGTTATACCACAGCAGGCTGAACTGCACGAGCGCCGCGCCGAGCACCAGCAGGCGGAGACGGCTTTTTCCGGCAGCTCCCAGCGCGAGCCCGGCGCCGATTGCAAGGGCGGCGTGAGCCGGGATAATAACATTTTTAAACCCTCCGAGTTTCATCCAGTGCATGCAGGAAGCTGCAAGCATTGCCATGACAGTCAGAGCGTACAGCAGCACGGGGCCGCGATTTGTTTTGAAAGGGGCCAGAAAAAAATATGCGGCTGTCATGCAGACTGCAAGTCCGAGCGGCGGCAGAATCTGTTGCAGCCAGAACGAGCCGGCCCTGTTCCAAAGCACCGCATGCTGGCTGGGGAGTTCAAATACATAATAAAAATACCATCCATTGCAGGCTGCGTTCAGCAGCAGACTTGTCAGTCCTGCTAATGCTGCCGTCGTGCCGGTAAAACAGAGCGCCTGAATGCGCGGCCTGAATATCCACGCCCACAGGCACAGGGGCACAAACAGGACAAGTGCGGTCTGCTTTGTCAGTGCTGAGGCGGCAAGCAGGGTACCGGCAAGCAGGCAGCCCCGTATGCCGGGCGTGAATCGCAGGGTGTACAGGCTGCCCAGAAACAGAACAAGAAACAAAGGATCGATCCTGCCGATGTCAAAATAGGTCGCGCTCGCGTGATATGTTGCGGCGAAAAAGCCCGCGGCCCACAGGCCGGCAGAGCGGCTGCGGGTTTCGCGGCAAACGATAGCGCAGATAAGCGCCATCGAGCCCAGGGTGGACAGGATTGACACCATCCGGAGCGTGAAAAATCCAGGCCCGGTAATGCGGGCCAGCGCGGCAGATACATATATATATAAAGGCGGATAAATTGTCGGCACATATTCGATGGACGGACTTCCGTAAAGCGCCTGCCCGCCAAGCACCCGCAGCATCATGTAATACATCCCGCTTTCATACCATTCCACCGCGCCAGGAAACGGCAGGCGCATCGCGGCGATGACGCAGAAAACAGCCAGGTACCAGCAGGCGCAGGCCGTGAGGGCAGCGCGCAGAAATTTTTCTGCGCTCTGCGGGCTCCACAGGGCTGTAGGCGTTTTTGTCATGAATGCCCCTGTGCGGATGTGCGCCGCCGGCGCGAGACGTATCCGGCAGCGCAGAGCGTGACCAGTATGGACGCGGTTGCAGCCGATACTGCCATGCCGGCAAAAAATGAGCGCGGCCGGTACACGAATGCAACCCGCGAGTCGCCCGGTTCGAGCATGACACCGCGCAGGGTGTGATTGACGCGCAAAACAGGCTGTTCGCGTCCGTTGACCAGCGCGCGCCAGCCCGGAAACCACGTATCCGAGAGCACCAGCAGGGCGTTTTGTTCCGTGGCAACACGCACATCCACCCGGTTGGCCCCGTAGCCTGTGATGGCTGCCGATGCTGCAGCGCCGCCGATGCGGCCCGCGCCAAGCATTGCCTGCAGATTTTCAGGCAAACGCGCAACTTCGGACTGCGGTATAAAGGCTGCAAGGCGTTCAAAATCACCGGCATGTATTCTCTTCAGCACGCCGGCGTCGTCCGGGCACACAGTCACGGACGCGGCCGGAAAAGCGCGCGGCCACACATCCGGGTTGCGGTACAGGCTGACCGGGCCGCGGCTTAAGCGCTCAAGCCGCAGACCCGGCATCGGCCGCGGGCTGATGATGTATTTTACGTTCAGCATGGAAAAAACCCTGCGGCAGTAGCGGTCTTCGTCCGGATCGCTGCCGCCGCCGGCAAGGTACAGCAGCACCGGGCCGAAGACCTCGTAGTAGCGCACATTTAACAGTTCGCTGTATTCATCAACCGAAGCAAGCCCGTGGTACAGGTGCATGTTGGGAGGCAGTGCCTGACTGAGCATGCGGTAGACACGGTCAAATCCCAGATGCGGGGTATGCGCATAGGACCTGTTGCTGGCGATACGCGACAGCGAATATATCCGGTACACGGAATCATCCTGCTGCAAAGCGGTAACAATGGAGCCGGGCCGCCGTATTTCGCTGCGGTCAAGCCACGGATCTCCAGGCGCGCCGAGGAAATACAGGTCGGCGCCTGCGGCGGCGGCGATGCACACCGCTATCAGGCCGGCTCGGCGTTTGAAGCGGATGGCGCACCAGGCCAGCACGGCAAGGGTTCCGAAAAGCAGCGCGGCGATGAACGTGCCCCGGTAGAGTTCAAAAAAAAGGGACTCGCGCAGAGGTTCGAAGTAGTCGCCTTCCGGGCAGACGGCAATAAACCAGTTCCAGAAAAAGTTCCGCCCGGCCGCCCCGGCAAGCAGCAAAGCCAGCAGCACGCAGACGGGCAGCAGCAGCGGCTTCAGAATGCCGCGGATGCTGGCGCGCGCGCGCAGGCTGTTCAAAAACACATCCGCGCCCAGGCCGCTCATGGCAGCCAGCGCAAAGGCGCTGATCAGCAGAAATTTTACCGGGTACTGCATCAGGCGCAGGGCCGGCACGGCCTCCATGATGAATGATAACAGGGGATTGTATGCGCCCAGCGCCATAAACAGCCCCAGCAGCGCGGCGGTGAGCAGGATTTTTTTCCGGGCGCAGCGGCCGCGCAGCAGGTACAGGGCCGTAAAACACAGCGGAAAAATGCCGATGTAGGCGGTGTCGAGCCAGTGCTGGCCGAACCAGCGCGTATGCGGCACCAGCCTGCCGAACGGGTAGGGGTGCACAAGCTGCAGCAGTTCAAGCGGGTGCAGCGACCAGCGCAGGGCCTGGGCAGCCTCAAGCCCGCCGGCGCGGTGCGAATGCGAGACAAATTCGATAAACGGCAGCAGCACGATTGCAGCAAGCAGCAGCCCGCCGGTCCACACGAGCGCGCATATCCCCGCGCACGCAGCCTTTGTGCGCGGCGCGTACAGGGCGCACAGGCCCGTGCACAGCATGGTGGCGGCCACGCAAAACGACGCATCTCCCGAAAAAACCTGCAGGCCGGCCAGCGCGGTTGCAGCCAGCGCCCATATCAGGCTGCGCTCCTGCAGGGCCGTGCTGAAGCACAGCACAATGAGCGGCAGCCAGGTCGCGGCGGTCAGAAAGGCGAGGTTGTCGCATATAGACTGCATGTAGCCGCCAAAGGCAAATACGAGCCCGGCTATGACGGCGGCAAAACAACTGCCGTTCCAGTGCCGCATCAGGGCGTACATGAACAGGGCGGCCAGGACATAGTGGACGATGACAAAGGCGCTGTAGCCGGCGGGAAACGGCAGCAGATACATGAGCGCGCTGAGCGGATAAAACACCGAGCTTTGCACGTTTGCCACAAACGGCACGCCGCAGGCATTCAGCGGGTTCCACAGCGGCAGCGAGCCTCCAAGCAGCGTATCCAGGGCGAAAAACCGGCGCGGCATGAAAAACAGGTAGTGGTCGCGCGCCGAGAACGTCTTACCAAGAAACACCGCCTCATGAAAAAAACAGGCGGCGGCCAGGAGAAAAACCGCAAGAGGAATCAGGCGCGCGCAAAAACTGCGCATGTCGAAAGGCTGCTTCATAACGGTCAGTATCGCAGAAGGCTTGCAAGTTTATGATATTTCGGCCGCGAGCCGAACAGCATGCAGCATCGCGCGCATGCGGGCCAGGCGCCCGTGCGCCGTATCGTGCGGCGCAGCTGCCGGGCAGGCCGCGCATTCCAGACGCTGCGAAAGCTGCTGTTTTTGACGCTGCCGAGCGCCGGCAGAAAGCACAGAGGGCTTAAAATAATTGACCCCGACGGGGTAACCGTCACGTTTCGCCAGGCAGCGGTGCATTTGTTGTAGCAGACGAACCGCTCGGGGCGGCTGTAATACAGGCCGAGCTCGGGCTCGCTGAGCTCGGGCTCAAAAAAGACCGGAAACCGGGAGCGCGCGGCGGTATTTTTTACCGCAGCGACGGTTGCGAGCAGTCTGTCCGCATGCATGGCGGCGATGTCGACGCCCTGAATATTTTCTTCGGCAGCCGGCATTGTTGCGGCAAACGTTTTGTTGTGGCATGCGGCAATGGTGCTGTCGCGAAACCACAGGTGGTTGATGGTCAGGCTTGCAACCGGCAGGCCGTATTCAGTGAGCGCTGCAACAAAGGCGGGCACGTGATCGAGATTGTGGTTTGACAGGGTACAGGTAATATGCAGCGGCGCCCGGCCCCAGCCCCTTCGCCGCCAGGCCGCCTCGAACGCCCGCATGCCGCCGAGGGCCAGCGCAAACGTGCCCTCAACACCGCGGACACGGTCATGGACGCTTTCGAGCCCGTCAAGCGAGACCGTTATATCCAGAGCGTCCGGGTGCGGGCACAGGGCGGTCAGCTGCCCGGCGCTGCGCTCAAGCAGGGTTGCATTCGTGGTGATATGAAGGCGCAAGCCCCTTTGCAGTATGCGCTCGGCGATTGCGCTCCAGTGCGGGGCCATGAAGGGTTCAGCGCCGGTCAGCAGCACAAGCGGCCTGGGAACAAAGGACGCGAGCTGGTCGACCAGGCCGAGCCATTCTTCGCGGCTCAGCGGGTCGGGGCCGCTGCGCACGGCCTGCACCAGGGGAGAAATGCCGGCGCGGGTGTCCCGGGCATTTGCGCGGCCGATATCGCACATTGTGCACCGCAGGTTGCAGGCATGCGACAAAACAAGGCATACTGACCGGGGCGGCAGGCTCCAGCCCCTGCACAGCGCATAGTCGGCGTTGAAAAAATTGAACCCGTGCAGCAGCCGGGCAAGTATTCTCTTGCTTTTCATACACGCGTACAAACCCAGGGCTGTTTGCCGTCAGTCGGTTAGATATCCCTTCGCCGGTAAAGCGCGCAAAAGCGATCGATCATCGTATCAAAGCGGTACTTCGTTTCAGCGATATGGCGCCCGTACGCGCCCAGTTCCCGGGCCTTGCCCGGGTCACTCAGCAGGCTCTCAAGCGCGGCTGCAAGCGCCGCGGCGTCATCGGGCGGCACCAGCAGTCCGCTGCGGCCATGGGTAACAAGATCGCTGTTGCCGCTGACCGCAGTGGCAACCACCGGCAGGCCGCAGGCCATGGCCTCAAGCACGGAGTTGGACATGCCCTCATGGAACGAGGCCATGACAAAGATATCGGCACATTGATACCAAGGCACTATATCCGTTTGCGCCTGCCGGAGCATGACGCGCCCGGCGGTGCCGAGCTCTGCCGCCAGACGCTCAAGCCGCGCATGTTCAGGACCGCTGCCGATAATAGCGAGTACGGGCGCGCTGGTGCTTAGCTGCGCGTGCGCCTTCAGCAAAACGGCCAGGCCCTTTTCCGGTGAAAGGCGGCCGGTATACAGAATAAGCGGCGCAGGCGGAAGATTCAGCGCATGGCGCAGCTGCTCCCGGCCCTGCGCCGGACGGTACGTATCCGTATCGACTCCGTTGGGGATGCACACGGTGCGGCCGGCCGGATACGCGATCCGGGAAACCTCGTGCTGCATCCCGGGGGTCAGCACGACTATGGCTGAAGCACATCGGCTCAGCCTGAGAAAAAGCCGGCCCCAGGGGCTTTGCCTGTGCCGGCCGACATCACCGCCCCTGCCGCCGCCGGACAGATGCAGAAACGCGCGCTTGCCCAGCAGCCGTCCGATGATAATGGCCGCGGCGGAGCTGTGACCGACCTGAAAGGCATGCACAGCCTGGTAGCGGGTTCGCTGCAGGATCAAAAAAAGCACGGCCCGGGAGATAAAAACGCAGGCCCCGAGGCCTTTTATGCGCGGGCAGGCAAAGCGATAGATGACCACCCCGGAGCGTTCCTGCCGGTGGGCGTATCCGGCGCACAGGCGGCTGGTAAGAATGGTCACGGCCATGCCGCGCTCTGCCAGCGCGTCGGCCAGGGCGGCCACCCGCTTTTCGAGACCGCCGGTAAAGGGGTAAAAATAGCGGGAGACGAAAACGACCTCGGGCCTGTGCGGCTGTGCTGCGGCAGTCTCAGGAGCCATGCCCGTTGATTTCATGTGTTGTGAGCCGTTGAAGGGCGCATCCGATTCCGATCAAAGACCAGAACGTCATTGAAACACTTACCGTGCTGAATGTAAAGATATCGTTGACCAGGCAGCCGGCAAACCCGCTGAACAGTCCGCACAGAAGCATGCGCGCCTCAGGATGCGTGCCGGACGCCCGGATGGCTGCGTACATTCCGCGCATGAATATAATCAGCAGGGCCACATAGGCGCCCAGCCCGACCAGGCCCTGGGTGAGGGCGATATCGAGATAATTGTTGTGGATGCGGTCAAGAATTTCAAGGATATTGAAGCGTGCGGCCTTTTCAAAGTTGACCTGCACAAGGGCGTCAAAGCCCGTATCGGGGCCGTGACCGAACCACGGGCGCTCCAGGATGACCGGAATCGAGTGGCGCCAGGTAAACAGGCGCGTGCCAAGGCCGTCGCTCTGGCGCACGTCAAGGGTCGCGACCGCGCGGCTGGAAATGGTGGTAAAAAAAGCCCTCGGGCCCGAGCCTCTCAGGGCAGTTGAGAGCACTCCGATTGCAACAATCAGCACGCACCCGGCGCCAAGCAGCAGGCCAAGCCTCCGGCGTACGGCCGGGCCGGCAGCGCGCGCGAGCGCAGCGAACACAGCCAGCCCGACGCCGCAGCCGGCCATGCTCGCCCGGCTGTAGGTCAGCACCAGGGTCGTGCAGGCGAGCACGCCTCCTGCGGCCCACAGCAGTGCCTGGCGCGCCCCGGCGGCCGCTGCCGCCCCGGCGGCGAACAGGGGCAGCACCAGCACTAGGAAACGGCCCAGAAAATTGGCATTGCCCATGGTGGCTGAAATGTAGGGCTGGTGCAGCTCCGGCGGCCGCAAATGCTGCAGGGGCGATATGCCGAAGGCCTGCAGGCACAGAAATTCGATGATGCCGTAGAGCGCGATCAGTGCCGTGCTGATGCACAGGGCCCGGATCAGGCCGCGGGCCTGATCGAAGGTCTGAATGAAAAACGCAAAAACAGGGCACAGCAGCACGTAGGTTATGATGGTGAAAAAAGATTCGCCGCGGGCGAAATCGCCGCGCAGGCTGAATGCCGGGTTGATTGAAAACGCGGTTGCAATGCAGGCTGACAGCGCGAAGGCAAACAGCGGAAGAGCGATGGGCAGCGCCTGCAGGCGCACACGGTTTTTACCGGGGGCCTGCGCGAGCGCGCACACGGCCAGCAGGCACACCAGCACATAGGCCGACTCGCGCTTTATGAGTTCAACCGAATTGACCGCAAAAGGATTGACCAGCAGCGGCAGGCCGGCAATCAGAAAAAAAAGAATTATTTTTATCGTGCTTGCGGTCATGGCCCGGTCATGGCATGCAAAAAGGGCAGCGGCCATCTTCCCGGCCGCTGCCCTTGCAGAGCAGGTGTTCTTTTTTGGCGTTATGTCCTGGTGAAGCGCTGAATCCCGCTGGAGCGAACCTCAATGAGTGCGCCGGTCAGGCCGTCCGGTACGCCCAGGGTCGAGAACTGGAAATAATAGTCGTCACCGTCGGTGCCGTCGCCATCCAGGTCCCAGGTGTCGTATGCCGTCATCTCCATGCCCTGTGCGGCAGAAGAGTCTTTCAGGGCTGCGCCGTTTGAGTTCAGCGCGGCGGTCAGGGTGGTCCAGTCCGTGGGATCAATATCAACCCAGTCGGCGCCGCCGTCGTTCGGGAACAGGTTGCTGACCGAGTCGGCCGCATAGGCTGCCATGGCGCCGCGGATTGATTCGCAGGTGCCGACAGCTGCTGCAACGCGGGACCGGTTGCGGTACTGCACGAAGTTAGGCACGGCAATGGCTGCCAGAATACCGATGATTGCCACGACAATCATCAACTCAATCAGTGTAAAACCTTTTTCATTCCTGTTGATCATCATTGCTTGTTCCTCCTGTTTGTTTTGGTGCGTTGTTTAAAGCGTTTTTCCACGACAATTTTTTCTATGCCAGAAAGAAGTGCAAGGCCTGTGCCAACATCGAGGAGAAATTAAAACAAAAGCCAATTCGGTATGTTATGATTTTATAGGCGTTTAAGCTGCGCTTTTGCTCGGCCCCGGAGTGACAATTTTTGTCAGCAAAACACTCAAAAAACGTCACTGCACCTGTTCCGGCGCGTCTGCGCGGATGAAATAGCAGTAAAACGCGGTGCCTGCCCCGGGGGTGCTTTCGGCCATGATCAGGCCCTTATGCTCCCGGATGATATTCTGCACAATGGAAAGCCCGAGTCCGAAGCCGCGTTCCTTGGTGGTGTAAAACGGGTCGAAAATGCGGTCAAGGTCGGCGCGCGCAATACCGTCGCCCGTGTCGCGCACCTGCAGCTCAACCCAGTCGGCGTCGCTGGTGCCGTAGAGCCGCTCGATGTTTGCCGGGCAGGCAAAACCGGTTTCGCGGGTGCGGCATGCGATGTCGATGCGGCCGCCGTCAGGGGTTGCCTGCGCTGCGTTCAGGAGCAGGTTCCACAGCAGCTGCCGGAACTGCTGCTCATTGGCCTCAATGCAGGCCCGCGGGTCCAGATCATTGTTCAGCGTGACGGCGCTCTTGTATTCCGGGCTGTTTCTAAACACCTCCAGGACCTCATCGACCACCGGCTGTATCGCGAGCCGCTGGCGCTCTTTGCCGCCGGGCCGCGCAAAGCACGAAAAGTCGGCAATCAGCCGGCTGAGATTGCTGCTTTCGCGCACGACAATGTCCATCAGGTGTCCGTCCTCCTCTCCCAGCTGAAGGCTCTGGCGCAGCACCTGCACCGAGCCGCTGATTGAAGCAAGCGGATTGCGGACTTCGTGGGCAAAGTCCGCGGCCAGGCGCCCCAGGTCGGCCAGGCGGTTCATGCGCTGCAAAGAGGCCTGCAGTTCCTTCATACCGGTCAAATCCTGAAACGATATAATGATGCCGATTGCCGTCTCGCGGGAGTCGCGCAGGATTGAGATTGAAAAGCCCAGGAAGCGCTCGGCGC
Organism: uncultured delta proteobacterium; assembly: GCA_903881505.1. GTDB lineage: Bacteria > Desulfobacterota > WTBG01 > CAIYCZ01 > CAIRTM01 > CAIRTM01. The sequence continues at coordinate 41,304 of CAIRTM010000091.1, forward strand.
CGCTTGCAATCCTGCAGGTGCGCTCGATGCGCAGCGGGGCCGTGCGGGATTTTTCGTAGAACTGGCTCAGCCCGATGTCAAGGCCCGGGAACACGAGATCAAAGGGCCTTCCGCGAACCTGCTGCGCAGAAAGCCCGGTTATGTCCGTGGCGGCGCGGTTAAAACCGGCGATGCAGCGCTGCCGGTCAAGCGTTATCAGCCCGCCGGTAATGCTTTGAATGATATTTTCATTAAGCGCTTCAAGGTTGCTGATATCGACCAGCTGCTGGGCGAGCTTCTGGCGGGAGCGGCGGTTCTGGTCGGCCAGAAAGCTGGCAAGCAGCCCGACAAGAAAAAACGATGACGTGTTGACGATAATGGGGAAATACAGCGGAACGCCGGAATAGTTCAACAGCAGCATTTCCGGAGCTATGGGCGATACGACAATGCCGGTGCGCTGCAGCATGACCACGGAACTGTAGAGCATGCTGGCGACCGCTGCGGCGGCCAGCCCTCCGGTCCAGTACAGCAGGATGCTGGCGGCGATGATTTCGATGCTGAACATGAATGCGAACATGCTGTCGATGCCGCCCGTTGCCAGCAGCAGCACGGCAATGCACAGCAGGTCAACAGCGATCTGCACGCAGATAAACGGTTTCAGGTCCCTGAGCGCCGGCAGCAGCAGCACGTAGATAAGGCTCAGCAGGTAGACGCATACCGCAAGGCCGTATATCCAGACAAGTTCGGGCCGCAGCAGCGAATCCCCTCGCCGGAACTGCACAATGGCGACCGTGCCCAGAAAGAAGGAGGCGACCACCACCCGGCAGAGCATGAACCACTGCAGCCGCCGCCGAAACCAGGGCTGGGCTATCACCCGGACTTTTTCCGGGGGCTGCTCAGGCTTCAGGGGCAGGGGCCCGGTGCTGTTATTTCTCGATGCCATGTTTTTGCAGGCGATAGCGCATGGAGCGGAACGTGATGCCCAGCATTTCAGCGGCTTTTTTAATCGCACCGCCGGACTGTTTAAGGGCCGCGTCAATGTGGCGGCGCTCGATCCTGTCCAGTATTTCGTCCAGCTTGAGCCCCCCGGGCGGAATGCCCCCGGGCGCATCGTCCGTCTCAGCCTGGCCCGGCTCCTGGCCCTGCCCGGCAAAAACGTCCGGCAGCATAATGCTGGTTTTGGCCAGGGCCACGCTTTTTTCAATCAGGTTCTCAAGTTCGCGGACATTGCCGGGAAACGGGCAGTCGCACAGGCAGTCCATGATAAACGGCGATACGGGGCCGACATCCTTGCCCATCTCGCGCGCGAATTTGCGGGTGAAAAATTCAACCAGCACGGGAATGTCCTCCCTGCGCTCGCGCAGGGGCGGCAGGTGTATGTTGATAACATTCAGCCGGTAAAACAGGTCTTCGCGGAAGCGTCCGGCATGCACTTCGGCAGAGAGGTCCTTGTTGGTGGCGGCGATAAACCTGACATCAGTATGGTATTCTTCGGTCGCGCCGACCGGCGTAAAGGTGCGCTCCTGCACCACGCGCAACAGCTTGACCTGCAGGGTCGGCGGCAGATCCCCCACTTCGTCCAGAAACAGGGTGCCGGTATCGGCTGCGTGCAGAAAGCCCTTTTTGTCCTGCTGGGCGCCGGTAAAGGCGCCTTTTTTATAGCCGAACAGCTCGCTTTCAAGCAGGTTTTCAGGAATGCCGCCGCAGTTGATAACAACGAATGCGTTCTCGCTGCGGCTGCTGTGGTAGTGAATGGCGCGGGCAACCAGCTCCTTGCCGGTACCGGACTCGCCGGTGATGAGCACGTTGCTTTTGGCCGCGGCAGCGCGCGGGATAAGGTCGAAAATCTTGCGCATGGCCGGGCTGGATCCGATCATGCCGAACGGTTCGCCGCCGGCCTGGCCCTGTGCGGCGGGGGAAGCGGCCGCATGTTCTTTTTTGCGGCTCAGGGCTTCATCGATTCTGCGCCGTATGTCCGCGACGTCGAACGGCTTGGTGATATAGTCCCAGGCATCCTGGCGCATCGAGTCGCGCGCTGATTCAAGCGATGCAAAGGCGGTAATCATGATGAAGATCGTCTGCGGCGCGAATTCACGCACACGGTTCAGCAGGCCGATACCGTCAAGCCTGGGCATTTTGATGTCGGCGATGACGATATCAAACGGCTGCGCCTTGCAGCGCTCAAGGGCTGCAAGGCCGTCCGGGGCACAGCTTACGTCGAAGCCTTCTCGCTTGAGATAGATAGAGAGCATGTCGCGGATGCTGCGTTCATCATCCACGACGAGGATCGATGCCTTGGGTGCCATAGGGTTTCCCGGAGCTGTTTATCTCGATCAACAACTACCATGCGCGCGTTAAAAGGTCAACCGCTCCGGCCTGATTCCGAAGCGGCTGAATTTGTTTGGCAAATGTGCGGCCCTGCCGTATAATTCATGCACAAACCGCTCCCTTGCAACGGCCGGGCCAGCCTATGACCATCCGAAAAGAACTCGAAGATCGCGAGCGCGGCATGCTGTCGCCGCGGGCAATGCTCAGCTCGGAAAGCCGGGGCCGGATCGTGCGGGAAAAAGAGTGCGACCTGCGCATGGCATTTCAGCGCGACCGGGACCGCATCATCCACTCCAAGGCCTTCCGGCGGCTCAAGCATAAAACGCAGGTGTTTTTGATCCCCGGCGGCGATCATTACCGCACGCGCATGACCCATACCCTTGAGGTCGCGCAGATCGCGCGCACGATTGCCCGCGCGCTCGCGCTCAACGAAGACCTCTCGGAAGCCATTGCGCTGGGGCATGATCTCGGGCATACGCCGTTCGGCCATGCCGGCGAGGAGGTGCTCAACGAGATCGTGCCCGGCGGGTTTCGCCACCCCGAGCAGAGCCTGCGGGTGGTTGATGAGATCGAGAAGCTGAATTTGACCTTTGAGGTGCGCGACGGCATTCTCAAGCACTCCAAGCGCGGCGGTCCGATTGTCCCCGGCGACCCTGCGCAAAGGGCGCTCACGCTCGAAGGCCAGATCGTGCGCGTGGCCGATTCAATCGCCTATCTCAACCATGACCTTGATGACGCCCTGCGCGCGCGGGTGATTAGCCGCAGCGAACTCAGGGCCGAAGTGGGCGACAGTCTCGACATGCTCGGCGCCACGCATTCCCAGCGCATCGGGCGGATGGTTCTTGATGTCGTGGACACGACCCTGCAATCAGGAGTTGACCATATCAGCGCGGGGCCCGGTATGCTGCAGGCCGCCATGTGCCTGCGCGGGTTTCTTGACCGCGAGGTCTATAACGGCGCCGAGGTGCATGACGATTTTGTCAAGGCATCCAAGGTCATTCGCGAACTCTATGCCCATTATATGTCATCTCCCGGGGCCTTTGCCCGCGAGGCAGGCAGGACTGCGGGCGATGCAGAGCTGCACCGCCTGGTGTGCGATTTTATTTCGGGCATGACCGACCGGTACGCTTTCAAGGCCTATGAAAAAATCTTCCTGCCGCAGCCCTGGCTGATTGTGTAGGCCTTAGCCGTCACCGTTTTGAAAGCCTGCTTTTTGCAGCCGGCCTGCCTGCGACTGCCCTGGCGGCCTTCAGCTTTTTCCCCGGGCGTGCTGCTTGCTTTCTGTTAGAGATGATTTTGTTTTTAACCTGCCGTGAAGCTGACATGCGTTACCTTCTGTGCGGTGCATGACTGGCACACTCCTCCGGGCGCTGAAACCTTCGGCCCGGCAGATCAGAAGCTTATTTTGTATATATCCGGATCCAATCCGCTCGTGTGCAGGATAAAAACTTTTAGTGCGTGCGCTCACGCCCGGCAGCACAATATTTGCCTTGACTATAAAGGAACATGAACAGTATTATTGCAGCATGCCGCGGATTATTGCGATTCTATTTGAAGATGACCCGGATGCCGCCTATATCGCCGTGGAGCTTGACAGTCCTGAGGAGCCCGAAATACTGTTCATGAAAGGCCCGGGCTTTGAGAAGCGGATGGGGCCGTTCCCCCTGCCGTATGCTGAAGCGACGTTCAGCAGATGGAACTACCGCCGGGTCAAAAATCCCCCACATGTTGCCCTCAATGACGCCCGGGCGCTGCTCAGCGCCATGCGCAGGTTGAAACCCGATCGCAACGGCGGGGCCGTAAGTGTTTCCGGCCGGGAAGAACGGGCATGAGGCCGGCATCGTATCCATTACACTCCCCGGCACCGCGCACGAGGTGTGCTGCCGTGCATCTGCAGACGGTGCGGCGCGCCCTGAGCCGGCGCTGTCAGGGAACAGATCAAGAGGTTTGTCGATGAATTTATTCAGTGCGCTTTCCCGCTCGCGCGCAAAAGAAAACGAGCAGAAAAAAATGATTATCAATGTGGTGCACCAGGACGAAAGCCGGGTCGCCATCATTGAAAACGGAAAGCTGCAGGACCTTTCCATAGAAACCACCAGCCGCGAAAAACTGCGCGGCAACATTTATAAGGGGAAAGTGCAGCGGGTCGAGCCGAGCCTGTATGCGGCCTTTGTCGAGTACGGCGGCAAACGCCCCGGCTTTCTGCCGCTCGACGATGTCATGCCGCAGTACCGGCATGAGTCCGAGCGCGCAAGCAAGGGCAAGATACCTCCGGGGAAGGTGCTGCATAAAAATCAGGAAATTCTCGTGCAGGTCACCAAGGACGAGAAGGCCAACAAGGGCGCTGCGCTGACGACCTATATCTCCCTGCCCGGCCGCTACCTGGTCCTGATGCCCGGCTACAACCGCACGGGCATTTCACGCAAAATCGAGGATACCGATGAGCGCAAAAAGCTGAAGGACATCGGGCGCGAACTGAGCGTGCCCGAAGACATGGGATTTATCATCAGGACGGCCGGGCTCAACAAGGGCAAAAAAGAGCTGCAGGCCGACGCGAACTACCTGGTGCGCCTGTGGGGCGCCGTGCAGGCCCGGGCCGCCGAGCTGCCGCCGGCCAGCCTTGTGTATCAGGAAAGCAGCATGGTGATTCAGGCTATCCGCGATTATTACACCACGGATATTTCCGAAGTGCTGATTGACAATGCGGACGTCTTCCGCAAGGTGCGCGAATTTTTCAAGCAGGTCATTCCCAAGCATCAGAAAAGCGTCCGGCTCTACGAAGGCCGCGAGCCCGTGTTTCAGAAATACGGCATTGAGGAACAGATCGAGCCCCTGTATGAGCGGGTGGTGCAGCTTAAATCGGGAGGGCGGCTGTGCATTGACCCGACCGAGGCGCTCGTGTCAATCGATGTCAACAGCGGGCGCTTCACCCGTGTGAAGGATCCGGAGGAATCGGCGCTGATCACCAACATGGAGGCTGCCGATGAAATCGCGCGGCAGCTGCGCCTGCGCGACCTGGGCGGGCTGATCGTGATTGACTTCATCGACATGCGCCAGGGCAAAAACCGCCAGCAGGTCGAACGCCAGCTCCGGGCCGCGTTTAAATCCGACAAGGCCAATATCGAAATCGCCGCGATTTCAAAATTCGGCCTGTTGGAGATGAGCCGCGAGCATCTGCGCTCGCCCCTGTCCGACTCAAGCCACCGCGAATGCTCGCACTGCAACGGAACGGGGCGGGTGCGCTCGCGCGAAAATATCGCCCGGGCGGCTCTGCGCGACATCACCGCGCGCGCCAGCGGAGGCGGGCTTGCAACGCTCAGCCTGCGCCTTGCCCCCGAGGCGGCCGAGTATATGCACAACAGCCTGCGCCGCGAAATCTGCGAAATTGAAAAGCGCTTTTCCGTGCGCGTCAGCATAAGCGGTGACAGCGCGGTTTCAATGAATACCTACACGCTTGAGCAGACGGAAGCACAGCCAACCGGCCCGCAGAATCCGGCCTGAGACAGGCGCCCTTCGCTGTACAACACTGCTGCCATGAGCAATCCCGCCGACAGGGAAACCGTCCACATCACCTCGTGCCCGCATGACTGCGGCGGCCGCTGCGTACTGAAAGTGCATGTGCGGGGAGGCCGCGTCCGCCGCATTGAAACCGACGAAGGAGAAGAGCCGCAGCTGAGAGCCTGCGCGCGCGGACGGGCGTACCGGCAGCGCCTCTACGCTCCGGACCGCGTGCAAACCCCGCTGCGGCGCACGGGCAAACGCGGCCAGGGCGCCTTTGAACCGGTCTCCTGGGATGCGGCCCTGGATGAGGTGGCCGGCCGCATGCTCGACATCCGCCGGCGCCGCGGCAACGAGGCGATCATGTACATCGCCTACTCGGGCAACACGGGCACGTTTCTGCACAGCCAGCTCGGCGTGTTCCGGCTGCTGACCCTGTTCGGCGGGTTTACCCCCTGCTGGGGCTCTGCCTCGTTCTGGGGCAGCCTTTTTTCATCGGAAGCGACCTACGGCACGCTTGTTGCCGGGCACACGCCCGATGACATTCTCAAAGCGAAATTGATCCTGATGTGGGGCTGGAACCCGGCCGAGACCGTTCAAAAGACGAATACGGCCTGGTATCTCGCCCGGGCCCGCGAGCAGGGAACCCATATCGTGGCGATCGATCCGCGCTTCACGGATTCGGCAGCCGCGTTCGCCCGGCAGTGGGTTCCGATCCGGCCCGGCACGGACACGGCCATGCTTATCGCCATGGCGCATGTCATGATCACCGGAGATCTCTACGACCGGGCGTTTATAGAAAAATATACAAGCGGGTTCGGGCAGTTTAAGGACTATGTGCTGGGCGCTGCGGACGGCATCCCGAAAACACCCGCATGGGCCGCGGCTATTACCGGGGTTGCCGAAGAAAAGATCGCCGCTCTCGCCCGGCTCTATGCAACGATGAAGCCGGCCAAGCTGCTGACCCTGGGCGCGCCGGGACGCAGCGCCTTCGGCGAGCAGTTTCACCGGGCCGCCGCGACGCTGGCCGCCATGACCGGCAACATCGGCATCTACGGCGGCGAGCCGGCCGGGTTCGGGCTGGCGCCGGCCGGACTCAAGCCCGAGGCCGGAACAGGCCTGATCGCGCGGCGCATGCCGGGCAACCTGCCCGAGGGCGCGCGCCAGCGCAGGGCGATTCATATTACAAAACTCTGGGACGCGATCCTTGCCGGCTCTCAGGGCGGCTACGGCGCTGATTACAAAATGGCCTATATCACCAACGCCAATCCCGTCAACCAGTTCATGAACAGCAACCGCGCGGCAGAGGCGCTTTCAAGCCTCGAGTTCGTGGTGGTGCACGAACAGGTGCTCACGGCAACGGCCCGCTATGCCGACATCGTGCTGCCGGTCAACACGCATTTAGAGCGCAACGACATCATCCGCCCCTGGCAGGGCGGGCCCTACTGTATCTATATGAAACAGCTGGTCGAATCCCTGCACGAATCAAAGTCCGACCTTGACATCTGCCGCCTGCTCGCGCCCCGGCTCGGCATCGACTCCTACGGCGACATGAGCGATGAAGACTGGCTGCGTGAATTCTGGCAGGAGGCGCGCGGCATGACGCACGGCGAGGAATTGCCCGACTATGACCGGTTCAGGGAAATGGGCCTGCACCGCATGCAGCGCGAAAAACCCGCAATCGCATTCGAACAACTTGCTGCTGAAAAACCATTCAATACCCCCTCTGGAAGGATTGAAATTTATTCAACCACAATCGCGGACCGTCATGACCCGCAGCTTCCGCCGATTCCGACCTGGATCGAGCCGTGGGAAGGGCCGCAGGCGGCACGCGAAGGCGCCTACCCCCTGCAGCTCATCAGCACGCACTCCAAGCGCCGCATCCACTCCAACATGCATACGGTCTCATGGCTGCGCGATCTTGAGCCGCATACGGTCTGGATCAACCCTGTTGACGCGCGCGCGCGCGGCATTTGCAACGGCGGCCGCGTGCGGGTGTTCAATGACCGCGGCGCCGTTGCGATAGAAGCACGCGTAACCGGCCGCATCATGCCCGGCGTGGTCAGTATGGGCCAGGGCGCCTGGTATCAGCCGGATGAAAACGGCATTGACCGGGGCGGCTGCGTGAACGTGCTGCTTAACGACACACATTCGCCGGCCGGCGCATTCTGCAGCAACAGCTGCCTGGTGGAAATAACAAGGGAGCCGTAGGCGGATACTACACATGCAACGCGGATTTTATTTTGACCAGTCACGCTGCACCGGCTGCTATGCCTGCGAAATCGCATGCCGCGACTGGCACGACATCCAGGATACAAGCGTGAAATGGCGCAGGGTAACGGCAACCGAACAGGGCGCCTACCCGGATGTGCAGCTTTCCTATATATCGCTTTCCTGCCTGCACTGCGCCGATCCCGCCTGCCGCGGGGCCTGCCCGGCCGATGCCATTCACAAGCGCGAATCAGACGGCACCATGCTGGTTGATGCCGACACCTGCCTCGGCGCCGATGCCTGCGGTGCCTGCCGCAGCGCCTGCCCGTACAACGCGCCGCAGTTCGGCCCCGGGCCAGAAGCGAAAATGCAGATGTGCACCATGTGCCATGAGCGCCTTGAGCAGGGCAAGCAGCCGGTGTGCGTTGCCGCCTGCCCCATGCGCGCCCTTGACTGCGGCGAGATGGCGGAGCTTCAAAAAAAATACGGGGCATGCAGCGAGGCCCGCGGATTTGCATGCAGCGTCCGGACGCGGCCCTCTATTATTATAAAGCCGCGCTATGAATAAAGGCTTTAACCCTTACGGAGGATAACGCATGAAAGCACTGTGCTATACACGGCCTCTTGAAATCGGCGAGCTTGAGGCAAGCCTTGATATGCATGAGGTGGATGTGCCTGAGCCTGCACAAGGCCAGCTGCTTGTTCGCATGCGCGCCACCAGCATTAACATAGATGATATCCATATCGCCGAGGGCACGTTTTTCGGGGGGCTGGGCAAGTCGCGCGCATCTGCGGAGAAGCCGGTTACGCCCGGGGTTGATGTTGCCGGCATCGTTGAAAAAGTCGGAAGCGGGGCGACCGTGTTCCAGGTCGGCGACGCGGTCGTCGGCATACTCGGCCCGAAAGCGGGCCGCGGCGCCTGGGCCGAATACTGCTGCCTGTCAGCGGCCATGGCCGTCAAAAAGCCTGAAGGCTACAGCTTCGGGGAGGCTGCGGCCTGCGCGGTTGCCGGCAAAACCGCGGCAAACGCCGTGGGCAGCGCAGCTCTCCAGCCCGGCCAGACGGCTGTGGTCGTGGGAGCATCAGGCGGCATCGGCTCGACCATCGTGCAGATTCTGGCCTGCGGGGGCGTGCGCGTGACCGGCGTGTGCAGCGGCCGCAACGCGGCCCTGGTCGGCTCGCTGGGCGCTGAAACCATTGTTGACTATACGCTCGGCCCGTTCGGCGAACAGCTCGCCGGCCAGAAATTCGATGTGGTGATTGACTGTGTGGGCGGCCGCGACACAGAGCGGCAGGCCCTGCTCGTGCTCAAAAAAACCGGCCGGTTCGTTACCCTTGTCGGGCCGCACCGCTTTGTCGGGGAAACCCGCATCGGCATGCCGGGCATTCTCGGCATGATAGGCTACGTGGTCCGCAGGGTTATGCTCTCAAAGCTCTCGGGGCCGCGCTATATCCTGGCCGGCGTGGGCAACTCGCTCGAGCCCATGGAAAAACTGGTACTCAATAACAACATCAGGGCCTCAATCGACCGCGAGGTGCCGTTTGAGCGTGATGCCGTGCGCGAGGGAGTGGCGCACGTGCGCAGCCACCGCGCCAGCGGCAAAGTGGTGATCAAGATTGCCCGGGACTGATGACACACATCAGCGCAGTCGCGGCAAATTATCTGCCTTTGGCTGAGAGGTCTTTTGGCAAAGCTTCAGCTTCCGGCTGCAGAAAAAAGTCATCATCGCCGGGATCGGCCCTGAATTCAAGGCGGCGCTCGCGAGCGGCATCGACATAGGAGCCGCTTGGAAGCCTGATTTCCCCCTGTGAAGATACAATGATCGCGGACTCACCTGCCACCGGGCACTGTTCTTCGCAGAACCCGCAGCCGTTGCATTTGTGTTCGATCACGAACGGCCGCCGGAAACCGTCCTTCCACTGAAATACAATCGCATTGTACGGGCACTGTTCATCGCAGATCAGGCACAACCGGTCGCGGGCCCAGACCAGGCAGCGGTCCTTATCAATAGAGGCTGTGCCGATTTTTGCGTGTTTCTTTTCATCGAGGCTCAGCTCTCGCAAAGCGTCCGTGGGGCAGACGCTGCCGCACAAACAGCAGGTCTGGTCGCAACCCGCACGGCGCGGCACAAGGCGCGGCGTCCACAGGCCTTCAAGACCCTGCTCGAGCATGAGCGGCTGCAGGGTGTTTGTAGGGCACACGTTCATGCAGGCCCCGCAGCGCACGCATCTTTGCAGGAATTCGTTTTCAGGAAGAGCGCCCGGCGGCCGCAGAAGGCCCGAGGCCCGTAAGGCCCCGCGCGGGGAAAGGTTCTCAAGTGCTGCGGCAGCCAGCCCCGCGCCGGCTGCTGCGATAAATACGCGTTTTGACATACGGGTCTGTGCAGAGACATTCACATGTTTCTGCGGGCCGTAGCTGACCGCATTCTGTGGACACACGGCCGCGCAGGTGCCGCACAGGCTGCACTCGCTTGCGCGAGTTGCCTGAGGGTTGTCCGCCGGTATTGCCTGCAGCGGACAGGGGGTAACGCAGACGCCACAGGCAGTACACGCCCTTGAAACCCTTCGTTGTATAAAACTTCTGCGTGCAACAATGCCCAGCAGCGCGCCCAGCGGGCACAGCGAGCGGCACCAGAACCGGTGCGCGAAGCGGTTGACAATCAGCAGCGACAGTACAATGGCCGCGCTCAGCCACGCGCCGATAAAAACCGGCTGCTCCGCATGGGCATAGGCCAGAGACAGCCAGCGGTAGTGTTCGGCCGCCGGCCGCAGCCCGTCCAGCCCGAGATTTACCACCAGCATCACAAGAGGCCAGGCCAGAAAGGCGAATATGCGCGTCAGCAGGGCGACCGGGTCGAGCAGCCCGGTATAGTTGACCCCCGCCGCGGCTGCTGCCAGCAGGGCGCAGAGAATAAGGTATTTGGGTGCGCGGTTTCGGATACGTCCCGCGCTGGGCTTTCTGCGGCCGAACAGGTCGAACAGTGTGCCCAGCGGGCAGATCCATGCACAAAAGGCGCGTCCGGCAATCAATGCGGTCGCAAGTATAACGAGGGATGGAAGCAGCAGGATGGAAAACGTGCGGCCCGCGAGCGAACTGAAACCGGCAAGCAGAGGGCTTGCCTGCAGGAACAGCTCCGGCGGCAGAGGCAGGTACGGCCACGCGCTCAGGGCGAGCAGCGTTAAAAACAGCATGAGAAAAATAAGTTGCAGGATCCGTCTCATGAGGGTGCCTGTGGCGCAGTGGCGTGCATTGCCTCGAGCGATACATCGACTATAGGGAAATCTTTTTCCAGAGTCAATATCGCCATGTTAAAAGCTTTTTGCGGCTTGACCTGTTTTGACGAGATTCTGTGACGGTCGTGACGCGGCGTGAGGCGATTTCCCCCTTTTAAAAAGCATGTGCTGAGCGCAGCCGAAGCAGGGGATACAGGGGGATTTCCTTCTTCCGGCAAATCCCCCAACCCCCTTTGCCAAAGGGGGCTTGAAAACACCTGTCCTACAGGCGATGATCCGGCAAAGCTCCGCAGGGCCTGCTCTGTACTTTAAAAGGCAAAGGAGTCTTTTCCCGTCCCAACAAACCAGGAAGATCCCAAAATAAAACAGCCGGACACATCCGCCAGGGCGCGGATTTAGTCCGGCATAGAGGTCGTGCCATCACAACGGCAATGCATTATATTTGACACACAGACGCTCTTACCCTATAAAGGAGCACAGTACAGACAACCCGCCTGCTGTTAAAACGCTTACTGCTGCAAGGACCGCACTATGGACTTCACTCTAAAAAAAATTAACAGCTATACCCCTTCCAAAGGGCCGCTGCTGCTCGTCATCGCCGACGGCGTCGGCCTGTACCGCGGGGAGGCCGACGGCTATCCCGGCAATGCCTTTGAGCTGGCCAAACCCGCCAACCTGCTGCGCCTGATAGAGCAGGAACGCCTGTCAACGCGCATCAAGGCGCACGGCACCGCGGTCGGCATGCCCTCGGATGAGGATCAGGGCAACAGCGAAGTCGGCCATAATGCCATCGGCGCGGGCCGGGTGTTCGCGCAGGGGGCGCGCCTTGTCGAGCAGGCACTTGCAACGGGGCGGCTGTTTGAGGACGCGGGCTGGCAAAAAATCATCGACAATGCCCTGAGCAATAAAGCCCCGGTGCATTTCATCGGCCTGCTCTCCGACGGCAATGTGCACAGCAACATCGCGCACCTGTGTGCGCTGATCGGAGCCTGCGACAAGGCCGGCATCGAGCAGGTCTACGTCCACTGCCTGCTTGACGGCCGCGACGTGCCGCCCCTGTCCGCGCTGCGCTACGTGGGCGAACTGGAAGACTTTCTGTGGACCCTGCGTGTATCAGCGCTCAAAAACAATCAACAGCGCCGCTATTATATCGCCTCGGGCGGCGGGCGCATGGTCACAACCATGGACCGCTACGAGGCCGACTGGTCGATAGTGGAGCGCGGCTATCACGCCCACGTTCTGGGTGACGGGCCGCTGTTTGCCGATGCTGTCAGCGCCATCAAGGCCCTTCGGCTTGAGAGCCGCGTGGATGACCAGTATCTGCCGCACTGGGTGGTGCATGACCCGCAGGATGCAAAGCAGCCGGTCGGCCCGATAAAAGACGGCCACAGCGTCGTGTTTTTCAATTTTCGCGGCGACCGGGCCATCGAGATCAGCCGCGCGTTTACCGAGCCTGATTTCAAGGCATTCAAGCGCCGCTCCTTTCCGAAGGCCGTTTATGCCGGCATGATGGAATATGACGGCGACCTGCACATACCGCCGCTCTACCTGGTGGAGCCTCCGGCCATCGACCGCACGGTGTCCGAGTATCTGGCCCGCAACGGCGTGTCGCAGTATGCCATCAGCGAAACCCAGAAATTCGGCCATGTCACCTATTTCTGGAACGGCAACAATTCCGCTAAATTCGATCCTGCGCTTGAGGAGTGGGTGGAAATACCGTCGGATAAAATCGCCTTTGACCGAGCTCCTGAAATGAAGGCCCGCGAAATTGCCGATACCCTTGAGCAGGCGCTGCGCTCAGGGCGCTACCGGTTCCTTCGCGTTAATTTCGCCAATGGCGACATGGTGGGGCATACGGGATCGCTGCCTGCCGCGATCCGGGCCGTGCAGGCGGTTGATGCTGCCGTGGGCAGGCTGCTCAGTGTTATTGACGAACTGGGCGGCACGCTTGTACTGACAGCCGATCACGGCAACTGCGAACAGATGATCGCGGTAGAGAAAAGTACCGGCAAGCCGGTTGCCGGCCCCGGCGGAACCTATAAGCCGCTGACGAGCCACACCCTGAATCCGGTGGCGTTCGTAGTCCATGGCGCGCACAGCACAGCCTTTGAGTTGAACCGGGATATCCCGGAACCGGGCCTGGGCAATATCGCCGCAACGCTGCTCTTGCTGCTGGGGTACGAAAAGCCGGGGGACTATCTTGATCCGCTTCTGAAGATGAAATAAACGGGCCGAGGCCGGCTGACTCTGCAGCCCGGCGTATATAATCTGCGTATCCGTTCCCTCATGATTTAGAGAAAAAAAGCAATTCCGGCGCAAGGCCGGAATTGCTTGTGCGTGCATCGGCTTGCCGGCGCCCCTCCCTGCATCAGCAAAGGCCGCCGCGGCTGTAGTTACGGCTGGTCGCCGTCAACAAACAGAACAACCGGGGTTTGTACGCTGATGGCCAGATTGCTCTTGGACCAGGTTCCGTAAAAGGCGGCGTTTATGAACTTGTTAACACTCTTGGCCACATCCGAAAAAAAGTAGCTCGGCGTGTACATGCAGTTTGTGCAGGCCGGGCAGTGATTGTCGGCAAAACTGCAGTGAAACCACTTGGGCGAATAGCCGCAGGGATTGAATGAGTATACCTTTTTCACGCGGTAGAATGCCCGCTGGCCCATGCTGCCGTAATAGGCTGCCCTGGCGGCGTCTTCCTTGGTAACAAAGCAGGTCGTGACATCAAAACCCCAGTACATGGCCGGCACGACCACGTTGCCGGTATTGCTGCAGTTGTAGGGATCGATGCTGAAAATAGCATCGGAAAGCGACGGGTCGGCTGAAACAGCACTCTGGGCCGCCTGTCCGCCGGCGGAATGGCCGCCCATCAGCCAGTGCGAAATCGAGGTGCAGCCGGTTCCGGCCAGCCAGCCGACCAGGTTGGCCCGCACGGCAAGGGCCAGGTTGCGGAACTTGGTTGCATCGGTTTTTACCATGTTGCCGGGAACGTGGTCCATGATAACCACAATGTAGCCGTAAGCTGTAAGGGCGTTGGCCAGGCTGTCATAGCCTTCACGCGACATCGCTGTGCCGACGCCAAGCAGAATCGCCTCCCGGGCTCCCGGGGCCGGATTGGGATAAAAGACTTTTACCTGTCCCTGGGAAATATCCTTGGTAAATGACGCTGCCTCTGCATTGCTGAATCCGAAAACTGCAAGCGCCGCAAGGGCGACTGTTATTGCAATACTCTTTGATGTTTTTTTCATAATAATCCTCACTTTCTATGAATTTTATATTTATTTTGACTGGTTTTTAATTCAAAATAACAACATTTTGTTGGCTGAATAATTATGCATTTTCAAAATAACGGCAAGCTATTTTTTTCTTTTTTTTACAATTAACGCTATTGTTTTCTCTATAGAAATAATACTTATAACAGATAAAACAATGTGAAATAATATTGGTTTTTAAATAGCGGCTTGACAAACAAATCAATTTTATTTATCGTTTCAATTACCTGTATTGCACACATCGAAGGGGGCAAATACTCTCAATCTATAACAGTGTCTGAGCTTTACGCCGGCCTGCAGACGGCGACTGCGAATTTTGAACGGGGTGGCCGGGAGCGAATCCGCGCACATGGAGGCTGTGTCGCAATTCATTGTAGACTGCCATTTCGGATCTGCCGCGGACGCTGATACATCTCAAGGCTTTGATTTTGCTTCAGGCAAAGATTTCTCCCGGAGCCTGCCCTGCGCTGGCCGAATGGGTCAAGATAATGCCTTTTTGCATTGCAGTCCTCCATGTCCCGAAATTACAGCTGCGGCAGTATGGCGCAGGAATCCGGATGAAGGCTCATATGAAAAGCTTCTGCATTTTTTGCATGGCGGCGGCTGTGATTGGTATGGCCTGCCCTGCGGCATATGCCCTGTCGCCCGGAGACATGAATAAAGCGCCGGCCGCGCCGGATGATCACGCGCTCGCTTCAAACCCGCTGTGGTGCATCGTGTGTGCGGCGCCCGGCGGTATCGGCACCATTAAAAACGGCACGCTCGGCATGGTCAACGACTATATCACGGAGATGCTTGGCTACAGCCGGCAGGAGCTGCAGGGCCGCGGCGAGAGGATGCTGTATGCGGACGAAAACGACTACGCCCTGGTCCAGAGCAGGCTGCAGGATATGCGCGGCCGGCGCGAAGCCGCCCTTGACACCCGCTGGAAAACAAAGGCCGGCAGGATCGTGGATGTCCATCTGCTTGTATCGCCGCTTGAACCCGGCAGCCCCGCGGCCGGCTTCGTATTCGTGGTACATGACATTACCGAGCGCAAACAGGCCGAAAATGCCGTCAGGCGCAGGGCGAGCCGCACCCATGCAGCGGCTGTTGCTGTCCTTTGCCTGCCTGTCATTCTGCTTGTTTTGCTGGCGCGGAAGCACGCACGGCTGCGGCAATCCGAGCAGGAGCTAAGGACTTTCAAGGAGGCTTTTGAGAATTTAACGGATGCCGTCGGCATGGCAACACCCCAGGGCCGGCATTATTACCAGAACAGGGCTTTTGATAATCTGTTCGGAACCATAGGCGATAACCCGATCGACAGGTTTGTTGATCCGGCTGTCGGCAGGAATATTTTTGCAACGATCATGTCCGGAGAGCTTTGGACGGGCGAAGCCCGGATGTACGGCCGCGAGCGCAAAATTATCGATGTTTTTCTGAGGGCATACCCCAACAAAAACAAAAACGGCACCATCATATCACTTGTCGGCATTCTTTCTGACATCACCGCAAGCAAGCAGGCGACGGCTGCGCTGCGCGAAAGTGAAAAAAATGTCAGCAACATCCTGAACACGATTGACGATGTTGTCATGTCCTATTCGCTCAGGGATGAGCGCACAGCCTACCTGAGCCCCTCGCTTGAAAAAATATTCGGCGTAAAGCTGGGTCGGCATATAGCAGACTGGCACCTGTGGATGGAATCCGTGCACCCGGACGACATGCAAAAACTCAATGATTCCATAGCCCGGCTGGCTGAACACGGCCTTTCAGACGAAGAGTTCAGGATTCTACGGCCCGACGGCAGCATTGCCTGGGTGCGTTCACGCGCTAAGATTATTTGCGACGAAGCAGGCAGACCCGACAGACTTGACCGGATCATAAGCGATATTACCGAGCGCAAACAGGCCGAAATAGCCCTGCGCGAAAGCGAGGCCAAGCTGGCTGCGCTTTTTTCCTCCATGACCGAGATGGTCGTTCTGCATGACCTGGTGTTTGATCAAGGCCGCCCCGTCAACTATCGCATTGTCGATTGCAACAGCGCCTTTACCGATGTAACGGGAATCGCCCGGGAAGCTGCAGTGGGCAGGCTCGCCACCGAGGTGTACGGCACCGATACGCCTCCGCACCTTGAGGAGTTCAGCCGGGTGGCCCTGACGGGCGAGTCGTGCAGCTTCGAGACCTTTTTCCCTCCCATGCGGAAACATTTTTCCGTTTCCGTGGTGTGCCCCGGTGAAAACAGGTTCGCCACCATCACAACCGACATCACCGGGCGCAGGCGGTCCGAGGAGGCGCACGAGCGATTGCAGGCCCAGCTCATCCAGGCCCAAAAGATCGAATCCATCGGCCGGCTTGCCGGCGGTGTGGCCCATGATTTCAATAATATCCTCAGCGTGATTCTGGGCTATACGGACATGGCGCTTCAAACTGCAGGCGAGAACCAGCCCCTGCGCGCCGATCTTCTCGAAATCCGTCAGGCGGTCGAGCGCTCATCAAAGCTGACCCGGCAGCTGCTGGCGTTTGCACGCAAGCAGACCATCGCGCCCCGGGTGCTTGACCTGAACGCAACCGTGGAGGAAATGCTCAAGATGCTGCGCCGGCTGATCGGTGAGGACATCGATCTGGCCTGGCTGCCGGGTAAAAGTCTGCGGCCGGTTAAAATCGACCCCTCGCAGCTTGATCAGGTCCTGGCCAATCTGTGCGTCAATGCGCGGGATGCGATCTCGGACGTGGGACGCGTTACCATTGAAACAGCCAATGCCACGCTCGATGAAGCCCACTGCGCCCGGCATCCGGACTGCGCACCGGGCGATTATGTCATGCTGGCGGTGAGCGATACCGGCTGCGGCATGGACCGGGAAACGCTGGCAAATATTTTCGACCCGTTTTTTACCACCAAGGATGTCGGCACAGGCACCGGGCTGGGGCTTTCAACCGTGTATGGGATCGTGAAGCAGAACAGCGGCTGCATCGACGTTTTCAGTGAACCGGGCCATGGAACCCGGTTCATAATCTACCTGCCGCAGCACAGCGATGATACCGGGCTGTCAGGAGACCCTGATGCTCCGGACAGGCCGGTAGCGCGCGGAACTGAAACCGTTCTGCTCGCCGAGGATGAGCCTGCAAATCTTGAAATGTATCGCAGAATGCTCGACCGGCTCGGATATGCGGTGCTGCCGGCGTCCACGCCGGAAGAATGCCTGCGGCTGGCCCGTGAGTGCACAGGCCGCATAGATCTGCTCCTGACCGATGTCGTCATGCCCGGAATGAACGGGCCCGATCTGGCGAAAACCCTGCGTGCCGACAGCCCCGGCCTGAAATGCCTGTTTATGTCCGGCTATACGGACAAGGCCTTTAATCATCAGGGTGTGCTTGAGCCCGGCATACACTTTATTCAAAAGCCGTTCTCACTCGAGGAACTTGCGGATAAGGTCAGGGAAGTTCTGGACGGTCCGGCCCGGCATTAACAGTCTGCAGGGGCGCTGCTATGCGCGCCGGCGGCCGCCTGGGCCCTGCCCGGCAGGCCGGCCGAGGGCTGCAAGGGTTTCAAGCATGCTGCGATGGGAGTCTTCGGGAGTGCCTTGGCTGCCGGCCTTGCCGGGATAGATTTCATACAGGCAGCGGTAACTCGGGGGGGTCAGGTTGGGCATGCACACATTGGCGCCGCGGGTAAGGCCGTGTGCGCGGCCGTGCGCGCTGTTGATGGTTGCAAGCGCCGTGGTGCTGGGAATGTTGGCCTCGGGGCACGCAAGGCGCGCAAGCGCCACGACAATGCAGGCCATCTGTTCGGTTGCCGGCGCCTGATCAGCACCGGCGGCCGGCGCACCTTCGCGGCCCAGCCGGGTTGCGGGGTGCGCGATATACGGCCCTATCCCGATCATATCAAGATCAAGCTCCCTGAAAAGCGCAAGATCGCGGGCAATGCTTGCACGGGTCTGGCCGGGAATGCCGACCATGATACCGCTGCCGGTTTCATAGCCCAGAGCTTTAATGGTGCGCAGCAGCGCAATCCGGTCGCAGACAGCCTGATCATTATGGGGGGGATGAATGCGTGCGAAGAGTCCCCGGTCCGAGGTCTCAAAACGCAGAAGATAGCGGTCGGCGCCGCGTGCGCGCCACAGCGCAAGCTCATCAGGCGCGCGCTCGCCCAGGCTGAGCGTTACGGCCAGACCGGTTGTGCCTTTGATATCGCCGACAAGGTCGGCAACCCATTGGGAGTCCAGCTCCGGGTCTTCGCCCGCCTGAAGTACTATCGTTCCGTAGCCGAACGCAAACGCCCGGCGGGCGCAGGCCATGATTTCATCGCGCGACAGGCGATAGCGTTTCAGCGCGGCGTGCGCGGCGCTGATGCCGCAATACGTGCACAACCTCGCGCAATGGTTTGAAATTTCCACCAGCCCGCGCAGATGCACGCAGTCGCCGACCCGGCGCGCCCGTTCCTGATCGGCCATCTCCCAGAGACGCTCGAGCCGTTTCGGATCATCGCAGCGCAGCCAGGCGAGAATTTCGCCGCGCGCAAGCTCAGGAGCCACGGCACAGCTCCAGCACATCGGGAAACGGTTCCAGCGAGCGCTCAAGAACGCCCAGGCACTTGGCGATTGCCAGTCCATAGTTGGTTACCGGCACGCCGGCCTGGCGGCATTTTTCAAGCCTGCGCAGCACGGCTTTGCGTGTGTGCATGCACGCTCCGCAGTGGATCACCAGGCGGTAGTCAGCAAGGTCTTCAGGAAAATCATGCCCGGCAGCCGTTGTAAAGCGCAGAGGCGCCCCGGTGTAGCGCTCAAGCCAGCGCGGCAGTTTCACCCGGCCGATGTCGTCTTCAATCGGGTGATGCGTGCACGACTCGGCAATCAGCACCCGGTCGCCTTCGCGCAGCCGGTCGATGGCCCGTGTGCCCTGCACCAGCGTAGCGAGATCGGCTTTGTACCGGGCGAACAGTATCGAAAAGCCGGTCAGCATGCTCTGCGGCGGCGCCAGGGCTGCAACCTGCTCGAATGCCTGTGAATCGGTAATGATAAGGGGGGGCGGCTCTTTCAACCGGATAATCGCCTGTTCGAGTTCATGCTCGCGCACCACAAGGGCGCAGCGGCCGTTATCCAGAAGGTCGCGGATGGTCTGCACCTGCGGCAAAATCAGGCGTCCGCGCGGGGCTTCGCGGTCGATCGGCACCACCAGCACGGCAATGTCTCCGGGTGAGATCAGGTCGGCGGCAATGCAGGCTGTTTCAAGACAGCCCTCGGGCGCGTGTTCAATCAGCGCGTCCTTCAGGGCGTCGGTGCCGTGCGCCTGAACCGTGCTCGTGAAAACAAGCGGTATATCATCCGGAAATTCCGCAGGAGGTTTGGGCTCGCCGCAGAGGTCCTGCTTGTTATGGGCCGCAATAACAGGCACGGCGCGCGCCTTCAGCTCGGCGGCGAGCTGCCGTTCAAAGGCGCCCCATATCCCGTCGCAGGTTATGATCACGCCCAGGTCGACCCGGTCGAGGCATGAGCGTGTTTTGCGGTTGCGCAGCTCTCCCAGCGCGCCGCTGTCATCGATGCCGGCCGTGTCGATAAACACAACCGGGCCCAGCGGCAGCAGCTCCATGGGCTTTTCAACCGGGTCCGTGGTCGTGCCGGCATGCGGCGATACGATGGAGATCTGCTGACCGCACAGGGCGTTCAGGACGCTTGATTTGCCCACATTGCGGCGGCCGAACATGCCGATATGCAGGCGCATGCTTTTGGGTGCGGAAAGAGACATAATAATTGTTCAGCGGTATAATCCGTATCGAAATCGCTATAGGGATCGTTTTTTCTAAAAACCACGGTCCCGATACCGAACCCGATCCCGATAACAAAGCTGTAGTTCCAATTTTAACCTGCGCATCCCGGCTTTGGACAGGGATGCGTTCGTATCAGCAATACACATCTGTTTCACCCGCGGCAATGCGCTCGAGCAGGCCGCGGGCTATTGAGCGCACAGAGCTGTCAAGCGCCAGCAGATGCTGCGCGATCAGCGCCCGGCCGGTCCGGCGGGTTTCTTCAGAGGCAAACCGGTCAAGGTATTCCTGAAACGTGGCGAGCGCATTTGGATCACAGTGTGATTTAATCGCTCCGGGCCTGGCCAGATCCATGAAATCGCGGCCCGTGCGGCCCAGGCGGTAGCAGGCCGTGCAAAACGAGGGGATGTAGCCCAGATGAGCAATGTCGCGGATGACTTCATCAAGGCTGCGGTGATCGCCCAGGCTGAACTGGCCGCTGTTCTCGTCGTCGCCGTGCCCGTAGCCACCGGGCGTTGTGCGGCTGCCGGCAGAAATCTGGGATACACCCAGAGCAAAAGCGGCACGCCGGACCTCGGGTGTTTCGCGTGTTGACAGGATAATGCCGGTGTAGGGAACGGCCAGGCGCAGAATCGCGATCAATTTTAAAAAATCATCATCAGATACCGCGGCCGGGGGATGCGTTGCCAGCGCGGAGCCGGAGGCGGGCTCAAGGCGCGGCACGCTGATGGTGTGCGGCCCGGCCCCGAATGTTTTCTCGAGCTCGCGAGCGTGCTGCAGCAGGGCCAGCAGCTCAAAGCGCCAGTCATGCAGGCCGAACAGGGCGCCGATGCCCACGTCATTGATGCCGGCCTGCATGGCGCGGTGCATGGTCATCAAACGGCGCAGGTAATCGGCTTTCGGGCCGGCCGGGTGCATGCGCGCGTATGTTTGCGGATGATACGTCTCTTGAAACAGCTGATACGTGCCGATGCGGCTTGCGGCGAGCTGCCGGAATTCGTCCGTCTCAAGCGGAGCGATGTTGACGTTCACGCGCCGGATTTCGCGGTCCGCTTCACGGCATTCGTATATGGTAGCGATTGCATCAAGAATATAGCTCAGGGAGTCCGGGCCTGCATGCTCCCCGGCGACCAGCAGCAGCCGCTTATGGCCGGCTGCTGTCAGGCAGCGCACCTCATCGGCGATCTGCTCCTGCGACAGGCTCATCCGGTGCATGTCCGCATTTGCGCTGCGGAACCCGCAGTACAGGCATTCATTCTGACAGCGGTTGGAAATATACAGCGGAGCAAAAAGCACCAGCCGTTTTCCGTAAATGGTTTCCTTGACCGCGCGCGCGGCTGCAAAGAGTTCCCCGAGAAGCTGCGGATCGGTCACGCGGCTCAGCAGCGCGGCCTGCTCCGGCTCCAGTCCCTGCAGCGTTCGCGCCCGGGCAAGCGCGTCGCGCACCGGGCCGGGATCGGGAGACGGCTGAGCAAGGGCTGACTGGATCTGATGAATGTTAATGAAAGACATGCCTGTTCCGGATGAAAAAGCGGGGCGCGTTCGTTGTCATATGCCGTGGATTACAGCGCTCAGTGTAAGGCAGGCAGTTCGTTCGTCTGTATCTAATAATATGGGCGCTGAAAAACCTGTCAAGCGAATTCTGTTGCAGCGGGTTTTCCGTGACACGGCCGGATTTTCATTTTTGGCCTTGCTTTTCGATATAAAAAAAAACTAAGATTTAACCATGATACCAAAAAACGCACGGGGCAGTGATATCCTTATTTGCGAAGGAGTATTTCCATGGCACAGCAGTTAACCGTTGAGCAGGTAACGCCGTTTCTGGCGCGGATGAAAAAACGCGACCTCAAAGTCGCCGTACTGCATTCAGGCGGCCCTGCGCCCGGCGCCAACCGTGTGATTGCCGGGGCGGCCAAGCAGTTCATCGACCGGAAAATACCGGTTATCGGCTTTATCAACGGCTATGAATTCATCCAGCTGCTGCCGCCGCAGGATCTGCGCCCCGGGCGGCATTTTATTGAAATCGATGAAGAGACCATATCGCACGGCCTTGATTCAAACACGCTGATTATACGAACCGCGCGCGCCAATCCCGCAAAAGACATTGCCGCCCAGGGTGACCTGAATGACCCGAAGAAAACTGCCGCGATCAACCGGATTTTGGACATATTCGAATACATGCGCATCGGCGCCCTGATCTCGATCGGCGGCGATGATACCCTGAAAACCGCAAATTTTATTTATGAAATCGCGCGCCGACGCTCGCAGGAGAATCCGGACGCGGTCTTTGACAGCGCGATCGTGCATGTGCCCAAAACGATTGACAACGATTATTACGGCATTCCCTGGACGTTCGGCTACTTTACCGCTGCCGAGGCTGCCGGCCGGATCGTGCGAGGCCTGTATGATGATGCCAGAGCGACTAACTGCTACCATGTGACTGAACTGATGGGACGCAAGGCCGGCTGGTACACCGCGGCCGCGAGCATATATGCGCGCGGCACCAGGGCCGTCATACCGGAAGAATATGAAAACCGGCCGTTCAGCCTGCCGGAGCTGGCGGAAACGCTGCTGCAGATCGTGCTGCGCCGCGAAGAAAAGGGCAAGGCATACGGCGTGTTCTGCATTGCCGAAGGCATTGCCGACCTGCTGCCCAAAGAGGAAAAACAGGACATAGAGCGCGACCGCTTCGGCAACATACGCCTGGCCGAGGCCAAGATCGGCGACCGGGTTGCGCGGGAGCTTGAAGCGCGCTACAGGCAGGCAACCGGCAGGAAAAAGAGCTTCAAGCCGCAGATCGTGGGTTATGAAACCCGGCAGCTTTCCCCCTCCCTGTACGATGCGCTGCTCACCTCGCAGCTCGGGGTCGGGGCCTACCGGCTGCTGGCCCAGGGGCGCTTCGGCGAGATGGTTACGGTGTGCGACAACCTTGAAATCGACGGGATTCCGTTCAGCCAGCTGATCGATCCGGAAACCCTGAAGGTGCGCAACCGCAATATCGATATTCGGGGGGATTTCTACAACCTGCTGCGCTCGCTTGAGCGCAATTATTAACAGGCGTGATGTTGAGACGAGTTTATTTTTGTTCACAGTGCCGCCCTTCTTGCGGCACTGTGGCGCCTGCAGCCATGCGCCCCGCAAGACACGCGCAATGAGGAGGGCTGTGCGTACATCCGGCCTGGCAATACTGTGCGCATTATTTAGGAAGGCAGTCAGCAATGATCCTGATTACAGGCGCCGAAGGCCATATCGGGAAAAGAATGCTGGCCAGAGGTATCAAGAAGGGCATTGACTGCATGGGTATCGATTGCGCCAGCAGCGGCCTGTTTCCTGAAAAGGTCGTGCGCGCCATGGATATCCGCGATCCCTCCCTGGGGGACTTGATTGAAAAAAACGGCGTTGACTCCATCATCCATCTTGCCTTTTGCACCAAGCCGAAAATTGATGACAAAGCGCGCGATTCCATTGACCTGGCAGGCTCCCAAAACATAGCGGACTGCGCCGTACGGCACGGGGTGAAGAACATAGTGTTCGCGAGCAGCGGAAGGGTGTACGGGGACCGTAAAAAGCCCGGAGGATTGTATGACCGCTTCGGAAATTACCTTAACCCGGCCGATGATCGTTATGCCCGCAACAAGATTAAGGCTGAGGCCATATTTCTCAATGCGGCTGATGAACACGGGATCAGGGCTGCCGTGCTCAGGCTTGGCATTGTCTGCTGGCGGGGCGGGGGGGCAGGCATGGGCGACATGCTCAAGGCAGCCTCCAGAACCGGCCGCTTCATAACCCTGGGCAATCACAACCCCCCGATACAGCTGGTGCACGTGGATGACGTTATTGATGCCTGTTTCAGCGCGATCGGGAAAAGCGGCATTTTCGACATCGCCTGCGCGCAAAGCATGCTGCTTGAGGAGATGTTCAGAGAAGCAGCCCGGCTCGGCGGCAAAAAACCTTCACGCCTTAAGCTCCCGGAGAAACTTACCCTGGGGCTTGTGAGCCTTCTGTGGCACGCCGGCCTGTGCCCCGTGCCGCCCCTGTATCTTAAAATGCTTGGGTACGATATCACCCGGGACATCTCTCCGACAGTTGCCCAGCTTGGCCGGCCGCAGTTTTCCCCGCACGCCATACTCAGCGAGATTGTTGAAGGTTGACTCACTGGCAAAAAGTCCGGATGCCGCGTTGCTCCGCATCCTCAGCCAGTGCAGCGTAAATTCCGCCGCAACGTTCCGGGTGCGGTTACGCCGAAAGCGGGCAGGTAGATGTCCGCCGCTTTTTAGTAAACGAATATATAGAAAATTTATACCGGTACCCGAATTAATAGACAATTAAATGGCGTTTATCTTGACACGTATAAAAAAATAGTATATAAGGGTGTAGTAAATACAATAACGACGCGGTCTTTTTTGTAAATAAAACGATAGCGCGGAGCCCGACGGGCTCTGCTGAGCATATGTCATCTCCGAGTTGCGACGTTCTACGGGCTTGAAGCCTATGAAAGCGCGACCGACAGGGTTTGGCTTGAAAAGGCCAGGCCTCCCGTGCTGGGGAAGGAGAGATAATACGGCTGCCTGTGCGCACGCCGGTTACCTGCCTTTGCACGGAACCGGCTTTTTTCGTTTTGGGAAGAAAAAAATGAGCGCACTATACAGCACTATTCTTTTCTGCCTGTGCCTGCTGCTGCCCGCAGCGGCTTCTGCCGGCCCCCTTGCCGATCAGAAGCTGCTTGATTTTTTAAAAGCAAACGGGGCGCTTACCGAGCAGCAGGTCCGCGAAATAAAGGCAACCCTTGAGCAGGAAGACAAACAGGACCTGCAGCTGAAGGCCGAAAAAGAGGCCCGGGAGGTCAAGGTCAGCTATGACGAGGGCTTAAAGATCGGCCTGCAGGACAAAAGCTTTGAAATGCGCCTGGGCGGGCTCATCCAGACAGATTTCCTGATGTTTCAGAACAACTATCCTGTTAAAAATGACTTCGATATACGCCGGGCGCGCCTGTTGGCCGAAGGCCGCCTGTACCGCGATTTTTCCTACCGCCTTGAGGCCGAGCTGGAGGGCTCAAACAGCGACCACCTGATCGATGCCTATATAAATTACGATGCCGTGCCGTGGCTGCAGGTGCGCATGGGGCAGTTCAAGGAGCCTTTCAGCTTCGAGCAGCTTACGGCTGATAAAAATCTCGTTTTCACCGAGCGCTCCTTCGGCTTTTATCTCACTCCCGGCCGCGATGTTGGTCTCATGCTGCACGGCAGTCTGTATGATGAAGCGATCATGTACGGCGTCGGCGTTTTCAACGGTGACGGCACCGATGCCAACCGCCGCAGCCAGAAGAACGACAAGCAGGCGACCGGGCGTCTGGCCTTTCAACCCTTCCGGCACTGGGGGCCTGGTTTTCTAAAAACCCTTCAGGTCGGCGGCTCCTACTCCTATGCCCGCCTTGATACATCGGACTTCAATGTAAAGGTGAAAACTCCGGCCCGCACAACATTTTTTACTGTCCAGCCGCGGGCAAAATTCCACATGACCCAGGATATCGATGATCTGAACCGCTACGGCCTTGAACTGGCCTATACGCTCGGACCCGTGGCGCTGATGGCTGAATATATCAAAAACGACTACAGCGGCGTGAAACTCTCCGACACGGAGCCGTTCGATTTTTCAATGCGCGCGTGGTACGCGGGGCTGCTGGTTATGCTGACCGGCGAGCGGCCCGAACTGAAAGGAGGTGTCCTGGCAAAAATCCGGCCTCTCAGGGATTTTAATATTCGCACCGGGTCCTGGGGCGCCTGGGGCCTGGGATGTATGTATCAGCAGTTCGATGCTGACAACATCACCTATGAATACCTTGTCAATGAGGGGTTCAGCGTGCGCAAGGCCAATTCGCTGACAGCGGCCATCAACTGGTACCTCAATGCCATGGTCAGGTTTTCCCTTGACTACAGCTGCACGCGCTTTCAGGATCCGCTGTTTCTGGGCTATGATGCCAAGGGCTCGGCCTATTACCGTGATATCGAGCATGCCTGGATGACGCGCCTGCAGCTTGAATTTTAGATTCCAGGAACATAAACAGGCTGCCGCTTCCTCCGGAACCCGGCCGGGTTCGCACAAGGACGAATGCGATATGCCGGCAG
>CAIRTM010000092.1 GCA_903881505.1 uncultured delta proteobacterium
CAACATGACGGTGCTGGGCGAGGTCGCCTCCAGGGACGGCAATTTCATGCCCGAGCTTTCCTTCGGCACCCATTTTTTCCAGGACCTGGTGGAAAGCAGAATCTTTTTTGTCGCGATATTTCCCTGGAAGGAGGGCGTAGTGTATAATGCGTCCTGGCTGGGCGGCCTGCCGAGCGTTTTAAGCGAGGTCGCTCCTGACAGGGCGGCATTCGCCCCAGTCGTAAAGGTCTATGACGTACGATCCTTCGGCGTGCGCATCATCGCCGACGTGGTCAAGCAGCAGCTTGTCTGCCTGCGGTCTGAAAGGCGCGCATGAAACAGTTTGCCTATGAAGAACTCAAGGTCCTCTACCGCCTCGCCCGTATTTTCACGGCTCCGCAGGACCTGCGCGAGCAGCTGGAGCAGACCTTAAAGCTCCTGAGCGAACACACAGGCATGGACCGCGGCATGATTTCGATTCTTGACCGGGACTCGGGCGAGGCGATCCTCGACCTTGCGCACGGGGTTGATATTGAAGGGCTCGATATCAGCTACAAGCCGGGTGAGGGTATTACCGGCAAGGTGGCCCAGACCGGCAAGCCCATGATTATCAGAAATCTTGGAACAGAAAAACAGTTCCTCGACCGCACCGGTGCGCGGCGCAATCTCGACCGCTCCGAACTTTCTTTTATCTGCGTTCCCATCATCTACGATGAGCGCGTCGTGGGTGTTCTTTCGGCCGACAAGGTCACCCGGGAGATCTCCTCGCCCGATGATGACATCGCCTTTCTCGCTGAGGTTGCCACCCTGATCGCCCAGGCCGTGCACATGCGCGCGGTTGAGGAGGATAACCGCCGCCTGAAAAACATGCTCGGCCGCAGCCAGCGCCCCTCAACCGATCTGGTCGGCAACTCAAAGGAGATGAAAGAGGTCTTCGGGCAGATTTTCCAGGTGGCGGACTCAAACGCAACCGTGCTCATTCAGGGCGAGACCGGCACCGGCAAGGAGCTGGTGGCGCGCGCCATTCATCGCAATTCGCCCCGTGCCGCCGGACCGTTTGTCGAGGTCAACTGCGCGGCCATGCCGGACACGCTGATCGAGAGCGAGCTGTTCGGCCATGAAAAGGGCGCCTTCACGGGCGCGCATCAGCGCAGAAGCGGCCGCTTCGAGGAAGCCAACGGCGGCACTATTTTTCTCGACGAGGTGGGCGAGCTTTCCCCTCTGGCGCAGGCGAAACTTTTGAGGGTCATCCAGGAGCGGCAGTTCCAGCCCCTGGGCACCGCCCGCATGGTCAAGGTCAACGTGCGCATTATCGTAGCCACCAATCGAAACCTGGAGAATGATTCGGCGTCCGGGAAGTTCCGCCCCGACCTTTACTACCGGCTCAACGTGTTTCCCATTTACATGCCTCCCCTGCGGGAGCGCGGAAGCGACATTATCCTGCTGGCTGACTTTTTCGTGGAGAAGTACGCGGGCCAGCTCAACAAGGCCATCAAGCGCATCTCCACCCCCGCCATTGACCTGCTGCTCGCCTATCACTGGCCCGGCAACGTGCGCGAACTGGAAAACTGCATCGAGCGCGCTACGCTGCTGGCCGACGGCGATACCATTGAAAGCGTGCACCTGCCGCCCTCGCTGCAGATGAAAGTGATCGCGCCGCAGGGTAAAAAGCAGGGCCAGCTCGCAAGCCTCATAAGCACCTATGAGCGCTCCCTGATCGTTGATGCCCTCAAGGAGGCGCATGGCAATCAGAGCAGGGCGGCACGCATGCTGGGCACCACCAAGCGCATTGTGCAGTACAAGATCGAAAAACTCGGCATCGATGTCGAGCGCTTCAAGACGCGCAGCTGAGAGCCTTTTTGACGATATCAGCCAGCTCCCTGCAGTGTTTTTCGGTTATCTCTTTTGTCGGCCCCTCGACCATGACACGGCACATGTTCTGCGTTCCCGAATAGCGGATAAGCACGCGGCCCTGTTCCTTCAATTCGGCCTCGGCCTGCTTGACTGCCTCGGCGATTTCCGGCACCGCGGCGATATCGGGCTTGCGCTGCACGTCAACGTTGATCAGCTTCTGCGGCAGCACGTCCATGAGCCGGGCAAGCTCTGAAAGGGGCCTGCCGGACTTGAGCATTGCGGCGACCAGCTGCAGCGAGGTCAGTATGCCGTCGCCCGTGGTATGGTGGTCAAGGAAAATCATATGCCCCGATTGCTCGCCGCCGATCACCGCGCCCATTCGGCGCATATCCTCCAGCACATAGCGGTCGCCCACCCTGGAGGCATGATGCCTGAACCCGTATTTTTTGCAGGCAAGGGTGAGGCCGAGGTTGCTCATGATGGTGCTCACCAGCAGGTCATTTTTCAGTTTCCCCTCCTCCTTGAGCATCCTGGCGCAGATGAGCAGTATCTGGTCGCCGGTTATTTCGTTGCCTTTTTCGTCCACGGCGATGAGGCGGTCGCCGTCGCCGTCAAAGGCCAGGCCGATGGCGGCCCCGCTTGCCAGCACGGTTTTCTTCAGGTCGTCCGTGTGCTGCGAGCCGCATCTGTCGTTGATGTTCAGTCCGTCGGGTGTGTTGTGGATAAGCGTCAGGTCGGCGCCCAGCTCGGTATATGCTTCCGGCGCGACCGTATAGGTGGCGCCGTTGGCCGCGTCCATGGCGATTTTCATCCCCTCCATGGACAGCATGCGGGGAAAGGTGTTTTTCAGAAACACAATATAGCGGCCGTGCACGTCGCTCAGGCGATAGGCGTGTCCCATCTCACGGGGCGGAGGCACCAGTTCGGGCAGCTTCCCGCCGAGAATAAGCTTTTCGATCTCTTCCTCCTGCGCGTCGGACAGCTTGAACCCGTTGCCGGAAAATATTTTGATGCCGTTGTCCTGAAAGGGATTATGGGAGGCTGAAATGACAATACCCGCATCAGCGCGCATGCTCTCGGCTATATACGCAATACCGGGAGTCGGCAGTACGCCCACCAGGTAGGGAACGCCTCCCATCGAAGTAATGCCCGATTCAAGCGCGCTCTCGATCATGTAGCCGGAAACTCGCGTGTCCTTGCCGAGAATAATCCGTGTCGTGTGGTTCTTTTTTTTCAGTATATAGGTGACCGCCTGTCCTACGGCGAACGCCATTGCCGCATCCATCGGATAGCGGTTTGCCTCGCCCCGTATGCCGTCAGTACCGAACAATTTCCCCATTATCTGTTCTCCTGTTTTGTAGTAGTTTTATTTTTTCTCTATACCTGAATTCAACACAACAAACAACGACGACGCCCTGCCCCACAGCCTGTCAATAATCCGTCTCATTCAAAAAGCCCCCGAATTGGCAGCCGGGGTACAGGGCGGCGCCCGTGGCGGAAGCCTGCTCAACGCTGCAGTCATCTCCCGCATGCAGGCTGGGCGGATTGGGAACCTGCACACCCTTATTGACCATGCGCAGGACCTTATCACAGCCTCTCGGTTTCAGCTCCATTGTTTCTCCGGTATACACAATTTACTGGCCATGGCCTGTGCGGCAGCGCTTCGTCCGCCGCTGCCGCATCACGGAAGCAAGCGACTCAACTTCCGGTCAATCGGCAAAATCTCCGAATTCGACATTACCCGTTTCATTGTTTTTGTCATAAAAAAATTTTTTTACAAGGTATTTTCTTATTACAGCCGGAGAAAAATATTTTTGAGTATGCGCAGGCCACGCAGCGCCCTGAAGCTATTGTGGCTATGGATATGTTGTATCGGCCATTGAAAACCTTGCCCCTGTGGCCGCTCCTGCATGAGACCGGCACAAGACCGGATACCGTGAATGCACGTGTTTGACGCACCGACGTAGTAAGGCAATACCGCCAGGCATGCGCATCCTTCGGATCGCGGATCATGTCAGAATACGCCCCCATTCATTACCAACTGGTGCGGCGGCGGCTTTCCCTGAAAAACGAACCGCCTGGCGTGCCGGCACTGCAAGGGGTTTTAAAACCCGAGCCCGCATACCTACAAGCTTCTCAATTGTCATTTTCGACAAAGCGCGGCGATTGTCAGAAACAGTGTGTTGCAGGCTGGTCACGAGCAGTGCGGCCCTACGATTGGTCCCGGATGTGCAATTTTCGGGAGGCTTCGAAAAAACCCGTCAGCAAAAGAATATCTTT
The DNA here is from genome assembly GCA_903881505.1 of uncultured delta proteobacterium. Classification (GTDB taxonomy): domain Bacteria; phylum Desulfobacterota; class WTBG01; order CAIYCZ01; family CAIRTM01; genus CAIRTM01. The sequence goes on from CAIRTM010000092.1 coordinate 4,114, forward strand.
TGCTGACGGTGCCATGCGAACAGTACGATGATTTTCAGGATATCTAAAATTATTAAACAAAAATGAATCGTCAATCAACCTGATAACATTTTTGTTCTATTGTTTTTGGGGCCTGCCTGGGTTGCCACAGAAAGCATGGCCGTCTGATTTTTATAACATATTGTAATATCTTTTTTAAATAACCCCGCCCGAGCTGCGGCGAAAAAAATGCAGCATTTACTCCGATGGCACGATTTTCGCTCTATACTGGCAGTGTACTGTGTAAAGGAGGCATAAGTCTTTGTGCGGGCTTTTTGGCGCTGACCAGCAAGGATCCCCTCACGTCCCATGGCCGCCATCAGGACCCTGGACGTGACGAAGGAGGGCCATGACGGCTCCGGCGCTGATCTGTTCATGACCGATCCGGGCGCTCACAGAGAATGATCCGATCGAATAATAAAAACGGCCCTCTACACACTGCACGCATTTGGCATTTCCAAACGGGAGTGCGGCACGTCAGCAGGAATATGGTTAACTGCACAACCGGGCATGATATTTTGCAAACGGCAAAGCTCCGCGAGGCCGGTTGTATCCAGTTGTGGCGCACCGATGCTCCGGGCAGGCTTAACACATAATGGGTTACTAAACCATCAGACTATTACGGGAGGCAAACCATGGACGTAACCAAGATTTTCGGATCAAATGTTTTCAACGACGAAGTCATGCAGAACCGGCTTCCCAAGGACACGTACAAGGCGCTGAAGAAAACGCTTGTGAGCGGCGAGCCGCTGGCGCCGGAGGTGGCCGATGTCGTGGCAAACGCCATGAAGGACTGGGCCATCGAGAAGGGCGCCACCCATTATACGCACTGGTTTCAGCCGCTGACCGGTTCTACGGCTGAGAAGCACGATTCCTTTATTTCACCCACCATGAACGGCGGGGTGGTGATGGAGTTTTCCGGCAAGCAGCTCATCCAGGGCGAGCCGGACGCATCCAGTTTTCCCAGCGGAGGGCTGCGGGCCACCTTTGAGGCCCGGGGCTATACGGCCTGGGACTGCACCTCTCCGGCGTTTCTGAAGGAAGACGCGGCCGGCAACGTGACCCTGTGCATCCCGACGGCGTTTTGCTCCTACAACGGCGAGGCGCTTGACAAAAAGACGCCGCTTTTGCGCTCGATGGACGTGGTTTCAAGGCAGGCCATGCGCGTTTTGAGGGCGCTGGGCAACAGCACCGCCAAACGCGTGTATGCCACGGTCGGCCCCGAGCAGGAATATTTCCTGGTGGATAAGAAGCTCTACGCCGAGCGGCTTGACCTGATCTGCACCGGCCGCACCCTGTTCGGCGCCCCGGCACCCAAGGGCCAGGAGATGGAGGACCACTATTTCGGGCAGATCAAGGACCGTATTTCCGAGTTCATGAAAAGCCTGGATATCGAGCTGTGGAAGATGGGCATAACCTCGAAGACCAAGCACAACGAGGTTGCCCCGTCGCAGTTTGAAATGGCGCCTATTTTCGCCACCACCAACATCGCCGCCGACCATAACCAGCTGGTCATGGAGACCATGCAGAAGGTGGCGCTGCGGCACGGGCTTGCCTGTTTGCTGCATGAGAAGCCCTATGCGGGGGTTAACGGATCGGGCAAGCACAACAACTGGTCGCTCTCAACCGACGACGGCCAGAACCTGCTCGAGCCCGGCAGCACGCCGCATGAAAACGAGCAGTTTCTTATGTTCCTCTGCGCGCTGATCACCGCGGTCGACCGCCACGCGGAGCTGCTGCGGGCAACCGCGGCCTGTTCCGGCAATGACCACCGCCTGGGCGCCAACGAGGCCCCGCCCGCGATTGTTTCGATTTTCATGGGCACGGAGCTGACCGAGGTTCTGGAATCCGTGGCAAGCGGCAGGAAGCGCAAGGGCAAGGGTTCCTCCTTCGTGAAAGTCGGCGTTGACACGCTGCCGCCCCTGCCCCGCGACAATTCCGACCGCAACCGCACCTCGCCGTTTGCCTTCACCGGCAACAAGTTCGAGTTCCGCATGGTTGCCTCGAGCGCATCGGTATCAGGTCCCAATGTGGTGTTGAACACGATCGCGGCCGAGGCCCTGGACGTGATCGCCACGCGGCTCGAAAAGGCAAAGGACATCCACCGCGAGGCCACCGCGATCGTGCGCGAGGCCATGCACAAACACGGCCGCATCATTTTCAACGGCAACAACTATTCGCCCGACTGGGTGCGCGAGGCCGCAAAGCGGGGCCTGCCCAATATCAGCTCGACCGCCGACGCCCTGGAGGCGATCGCCAGCCCGCAAACGATCAGGCTGTTTGGCTCCTACAAGGTGCTTTCCCCCAAGGAAGTGCGCTCGCGCCATGAAATCTATGTCGAGCAGTACTGCAAGCAGATCAATATCGAGGCCAGAACCGCGCTTGACATGGTGCGCACGCTGTATCTGCCGGCGGTGGTCGGCTATGTCAGCGACCTGGCCGCCTCGGTGTGCGTGGTGCAGGACGCCGGCGGCTCGGCAGCGGTGCAGAAGGACCTGCTCGAAAAGGCGACCGGTTTGCTGGAATCGGCCTATGCAAAGACCGATCGCCTCGACCGGGCGGCTCACAAAGCCCGCACGATTACCGCCCTGCGCAGGCAGGCCGTGTTCTACCGCGATGAGGTGATGGTGGCGATGAAGGACCTGCGCGCCGATATCGACGCGCTCGAGCTGCTGCTGCCGCGCTCCCAGTGGCCCGTGCCGACCTATGCCGACATGCTGTTCAAGCTGTAAGGCAGGGA
>CAIRTM010000093.1 GCA_903881505.1 uncultured delta proteobacterium
CTCACGCAGGCATACCTGGGCCAGTTCGATGCGGCCCTGGCAAGCTTTTCCGCCATCCTTGAGAACCATTCCGATTTTGCCGATATTCACCACGCCCGGGGTATCGTATACGCGGGCCTTAACCGCATGCAGGACGCCCGCGCGTCCTTTGAACAGGCATTGAAGGTCAACCCCTACTACAAAGACGCGCTGATCAAGCTCTCCATGCTGCACTGCCATCTGGGCGATCCCCGCGCGGCGGCGGCCTGCATGCGGGAGGCCGGCCGTATCGACCCTGAAGACGGCAGCCTGCAGACGACCATCGCTGCGGTTGGCGATATCATGGCCGGCGCCCGTGATGATGCCTCCATGCGCGATGAGCTGCTGCACCTGTTCGGCGGCGGCAGACCGGTCGAGCAGGCGATTGCAGATTTTAACAAGCATCTGAAGATCAAGCCCGACCTGTCGACCGTGCTGTCGATCATCAAGGAATTTTCGCGCGAGGACACGGGCCTGCTGGAAATGCTGCTCCCGGTAGTGCAGGATGTCGTGCGCGAGCACCCGGGATATCCGGACACGCACAATACCCTTGGCGCCATGTACCTCAAGCTGAACCGCCTGGAGCCCGCCGAGGGATGCTTCCGCGAGGCCCTGCGCCTCAACCCCGACTATCTCAGGGCGCGCGTCAATTTGTTCACCCTGCTGAAAAACATGGGCAATAATGCCGCGGCGGCCGCAGAGGGCGAGCGTATTCTTGAAAACAATGCCGAGTATCCCGACATTTATTTCGGCATGGCTGAGGTCCTGCAGAAGCTGGGCCGCTCCGTCGATGCGCTCGCGCATATTGACAGGGCCATAGCGCTGCGGCCCCGCTACACGCAGGCGTATTTTCTGCGGGCCCGGCTGCTCGTGCACTGCGAACGGCACGCCGAGGCCGCGCAGGCCTACGAGGCCTGCCTTGCACTAAATCCCGGCCCTGAGATTGAAAACCCTGCGCGCGAGGCGCTGCAGGCCCTGCGGCAGCAGCACTAGCAAACTGCGGGAAAATGCATATCTGTCCCGCTCTCGCGGGATTGCGCTCATTGTTCGTCACTGCGGCGTACGCAAAGTACGCCCCGTTCCTCCCAACTGCCTGCAAGCAGGTGGGAGGAACGGGGCCCTCCCTGCACCCGCGCATTTTTGAACAGCCAGCCTAAAGAATTTTTTTTAACACCCGCCCGCCGTATTTCCCGTGCCCCGGGAACAGGTAACAAAATTTTTTAACCGCGGGGTCGTCTCGACCGAAGGGAGAAATCTTGTTGTGTGTATCAAAATCTTTCCCGTTGGTCGAGATGGCAGGAGAATAAAAAAACGGCCATGGAATTCCGCGAAATTTTCTGTAGCCCTTTGCACAGCCATTGTTGATGCGGCCCTTATTTTTTACGCAGGGCATCCCCCAGTTTTTTGCCGGCAGCCCTGGCGCGGCTTATAACCTCGGGCATGTCATCGACATCGTTCATGCCGATAGCCTCGGCAATTTTGGCGACAATCTCCAGCCTGTGCGAGCCTCCCATGCACAGCGTGAGTTCCTCAATGGCTTTTTCATGCCCGGCACCGGCAACGGTGGTTACCACCACGCCGGGCTTGCCCGCAAGGGGTCTCTGCCCCATGAAAGGCATCTCCGGATCATACAAGGGGCCGATGCCCCGGTAGAAAAGCGCGAGGCTCCTGTCGATAAAGCACTTCACAGCGCCGGAGATGTTCATGAAGTATGTCGGCGAGCCGACAATGATGGCATCGGCTGCCAGCAGCTTATCGTAGAGATCCTGCATGTCATCGTCTACGGGGCATCTGCCTTCATCCATCATGCACGCCGAGCACCCTGTGCAGGGCTTGATATCAAGCGTCCCGAAGTCAGCGACTTCATACTCACATCCCGCTGCGCCGGCGGCTGTTTTCACCAGCTTGTTCGTGTTGCTGTCGGGCCGCATGCCGCCGCAGATAGCCAGTATTTTCATGGTGTATTCCTCCTGTTCACGTACGGCTGACGGTGGTTGCTTTTTGTTGCAGGGCCGTGCCTGCCCTGCAGCCACTGCCGAGCGCTCCATGTTTCACGTATCGGCTTATGAGCTCCTTATATCAGCGTCAGGCCTGTTTTTTCAGCCCTGCGATGGCCTGCTGCAGCTGGCGGGAAAGCGTTTCGCAGGCTGCTACCACATCAGGGTAATCCTCGAAGTTTTGAAACATCTCCGGTGTGATTTCGTTGAAATTTTTAAATTCTTCCGGCGTCATCCTGCGGGCCGGCTCCCCATGGCGGCACGTAGTGCCAAAGCCGCAGATAAAGCACGGGGGCGTGGCGCTGTTGAAAAAGACCTCACCCATAACGTTGTACTTGAGATGTTTTGCGAGCATGCACGTTAATTGCTTGACAGTCGGCCCGGCATCACTGTCCCCCACGCAGACCGTCGCAGCCAGCTTTCCCATCGTTTTCGGCTCAAGATGGCGCAGGGGGAAAAGCCGCTCCAGGAAGGTCAGCGTAGCGGCGTTGGCATGGCCGAAGTAGACCGTGCCGCCAATGAGCAGGGCATCGGCGGCGACAACCTTGTCGTACAGGGGCAGCATATCATCGGGCTGTATGCAGCGATTGTCCCGGGCGCATTTGACGCATCCGGTGCATGGTTTTATGTGCAGTTCGCTCAGATTGACAAGTTCGTACGCAGAGCCGGTATCCCGGGCGATTTTCTCCAGCATTCTCTGGGTGTTGCCCCCGGGTTTCGGGCTGCCGTTGACGACCAGGATCATGGGACGCTCCCTGGCAGGCTGTTGAAAAACGCCCAGTTGCCGTTTGACGGGCTCGCGGCCCTGAGCTTCGCCGAAGGGCTGCGTTGCGCTCATCATTCGTCGCTGCGGCGTACGAAAAGTACGCCTCATGCCTCATGATTTTGCGCTCCTTGCATCTGAACGTTTTTGAACAGCCTGCAAAAAAGATTTTTTCAACAACCGGCCAGTGCTTTCAAAGGTGAAGAAGCACTGTTGAGGATCCGTTTTTCTGCGTGTTAATTATTACCATATTTTCAAAAATTTGTGCGCATGAATTCCGCCACGGAGATTTTTTCGAGCTTTTTGTGCCTGCGGCACTTCTTAACCGCGCTTTCAAGTTTCAGCGCGCTGCTCCTGGAATAGCAGTTCGGTGTGCATGCAAGGACAAAGACCGGCGTGCGGCCGCGCGTGTAGCGTGATGCCGTTCCCGCATTGTGCCGCCTGAGCCGCTGCCGCATGTCCGTCGTTATCCCGCAGTAGTATGAGCCGTCGCAGCACTCCAGCAGATAGACGCAGTAATTGCCGGTGGAGCTCATTGCGGGAATCCTTTGCGCGGCATGTGCAGCCGACTGTGCGGATCGACGAATGCGGTGTAAATGTACCATTGATCACAGAACGGCATAGCGAGGGCGCAGCGGTCGATGATGCGAAAAAGCTGCGCTGTCTGCAGCACACCACGAGCGCGCGCGGTCATGCACGGTGCGGCCGTCGAAAGCTGTTGTTTGTTTTCTTGAGCCGTCATGCGTGTATCGGAAATCCCGGCCGGGTCTTCGCGCGATGCGCCGTGTATCAACAACCGTCGCCGGGTTCTGGCCCGGGCCGCCGCGTTCTGGTTTATTGAATCATGAACAGGGCGAAAAATGCTCTGCTGGCTCGGCAGGCACAGGGGCCTGCGCCTGCTTTTCGGCCCAGGGCTTAAGTGCTTCAAGGGCGTGCTCCGGGCTGAGCCCTTCACACCTGATGATTTTCCGGCGGCCCGTGTGCCCGCGTACGACCGTGACCCGTGAGGCGGGCAGGCCGAACAGATCGGCGATCTGGCGGCAGCAGGCCGCGTTGGCCTGGCCGTCTACCGGCGGCTTGCTGATTTTTATTTTCAGGCCGGAGTCCTGGACTCCGACGATGGCGCTGCGCGATGAGCGCGGCAGCACGATGACCTTCAGCTCGATGCCGTTTTCAAGGGGCCGCAGCAGCGGATCATTCCGGGTTTTTTCCATTGCTTTCCATCAGTTTCAGGTGGGTTTCAAGCAACGCGCGGAATGAGGTTTCAAACTGAATTTTCTGCTGCCTGACAACGGTCATCTCGTCCTGCAGTTTAGCGCGGGCCTTATGCAGTTTTTCATCCATTTCTGCCGACTCCGCCCGGGCCTTCTCGATAATGGCGCGCGCCTCCTGTTCGGCTCGCAGGCGGGCGCCTGCAGCCGTTTCCTGCATCTCGGCGCTTTTTGCGCGGGTCTGTTCTATCAGGGCGTCGGCCTCCCGGCGGGCGGCATCAAGCAGCGCGCGTGCCTGGTCCTGCGCCTGGCTCTTGACGCTGTCGGCCTCGGCGTGGCGCTGTGAGGCCGTTTCGTGAGCTGCGCTCAGGATGCGCTCGGCCTCCTGCCTGGCGGCATCGACATGGGCGGCAGCATCCTTTTCAGCTCGTTCGCGCATAAGCGCGGCCTCCTCCTGCTGGGCCTGCGAGGATTTCTGCGCGCTTTCGACGATGCGGACGGATTCGTTCTTGGCCTCCTCGATCAGGCGGCTTGATTCGGCCTGCGTTTTCTCCCGGGTCTCCTCGGTCAGTTTCTGTACCGTCATCAGGGCCGCGTTGACGTTTTCCTCTTTTTTCTTCAGTATCGAAAGCTCCTGGCGGGCGGTGCGCAATTCGTCGATGAGCTGCGTGTTCTGAGCCGTCAGGCGTTCTATTTCCCGGGCGACGACCTCAAGAAAGGAGTCAACGTCCTGCGTATCATAACCGCGGAACTTTACCGTAAAGGTCTGCTGCATCACATCAACAGCCTTGAGCGAAACCCCGTGCGGCTCGGCCGCCTCTCCCCGCAGTCTGCTCTTCATGTCCGCCATGACAGGTTGCCTCCTGTGCTAGTAAACCAGTTTCGCCAGCAAACTGCTGGCGGCATATATTACCATGATAACGATCACCGGCGAGAAATCAAAGCCGCCTCCGGCAACCGGCAGCAGCTTGCGCACGCGGTACAATACAGGCTCGGTCAACTCGTACACGGCGCGCACCAGAACATTGTACGGATCCGGGCTCACCCACGAGATAACAGCCCGTATGATGACAATGATCATATATATCCTTAAAATCGACTGCAGCGCAACCACAAACGCATACAGAAGGTTGCGGGTCACGCTGACCGGCAGGTTCAGGCTGAGATCGGCCGCTGTTTTCATGATGAACGTGTCGATCAGGGCGAGGGCCATGAGCAGGATAATCGGCGAAACATCGACGCTGCTGCGCGGCAGCGGGATGTTTCTGCGGATAAAGTACAGGGCGGGGTCGGTCGCGCGCCGCAGGAACCTGACAAGGGGATTCCAGGGATCGGGATTCACCCACGAGAGCAGCACGCGGACAAGCACGGCTGCCATGTAGAGCCAGATGGCATAGTGGAGAAGGGTAAGCAGGCCGATCATAAAAATCTCAGAGAATGTTGAAAGTTGAAGGTTCAAAGTGCAAGCTTTATACGTCCTAACAGGGCGTCACACCGGCGAAAGCCGGAGTGCAGCGCTTTGCATGTTTTTTAGACCCCTGGATTCCGGCCTGCGCCGGAATGACAGCGGGTGTATCGGACCGATTGGACGGATGCGCCGTGGGCCGTCCACTTTCAACCTTGAACTGTTCTTAGCGGTTCAGCTCATAGGCCAGCTTCAGTCCCTTGATCAGCAGGTGCTCGTCCACGGTATCGATACAGTTCGTGTGGCGCGCGATCAGCGTTCCCAGGCCGCCGGTGGCGACCACGTTCGGGGTTCCCTGCACCTGCCGCCTGATGCGCGCGACCATGGCCTCGATCATCAGGCAGTAGCCTCCGACTATTCCGATCTGCAGGCATGCGGTTGTGCTGGTTCCCAGCATTCCCTGCGGCAGCTCATATTCGATGCGAGGAAGCTTTCTTGTTTTTTCGAACAGGGCGTCGGCCGCGGTTTTAAAGCCGGGCATGATGGTTCCGCCCATAAAAAGGCCCTGGCTGCTGACATAGTCCATGGTCGTGGCCGTGCCGAAGTCAACGACGATCAGGTCGGAGCCGAAGAGCCGGTGGGCGGCCGCCGCCGCGAGCGCGCGGTCGATGCCCAGATCGCGCGGATTGTCGTAGTATATGGTGATTCCCAGATGCGTATCGGCATCGACCACCAGTGCGGGGGTGCTGAAACAGCGTTCGCACAGCTGGCGCCAGGTTTCGGTGAGCTGGGGAACCACGCTGGCGATGCATGCCCCCTGCACCAGGCCCGGCGCGATGTCGGCTCCCTTGAGCAGGGCCTCCAGCGCGACGCGATATTCATCGGCGGTGCGGCGCGTATCGGTACGTACGTTCCAGCAGTCGAGCAGCCGCTCGCCGTCAAAAAGGCCGATTGTCGTGTTAGTGTTGCCGATATCGATGGTAAGAAGCATATGCACACCCATCAGGCCTGCTCGATCAGCATGCTCACGTCGGCCGCCGGGGCCGAGTGGGTCAGCGCGCCGCATGAAATAAAGTCAACGCCGGTTTCGGCGATTGCGGCAATGGTCGCCGGGCTGACATTGCCCGAGGCTTCAAGCGGCACGCGGCCCGCGGTCAGCTCCACGGCCCGGCGCATATCCTCGGGCGGCATGTTGTCGAGCATGATCATGTCGGGGGCGGCCTCAAGCGCCTGGCGCAGCTCATCAAGCGAGCGCACTTCGATTTCGATCTGCATGCCCTTCGGGCAGCCGGCGCGGGCTTTTGCAACCGCTGGCCGGATGCCGCCGCAGGCGGCAACGTGGTTTTCCTTGATCAGGACGGCGTCATAGAGGCCCATGCGGTGATTGCTGCCGCCGCCGAGGCGGACCGCCGCTTTTTCAAGCACGCGCCAGCCCGGCGTTGTCTTGCGGGTGTCAAGCAGCACGGCCTTTGTGTGGGCGATCGCCCCGGCAAGGCTGTGCGCAAGCGTGGCAATGCCGGACAGGCGCTGCAGGAAATTGAGCGCCGTGCGCTCTCCTGTGAGCAGGGCAGCAAAGGGGCCCTGCAGTTCGGCGAGCTTCGCGCCCGGTTCGGCGCGCTCGCCCTCGGCGGCAAGCCTGTGCATGCGCACGTCGGGGCAGATGCGGCCGTAGACCTGCGCAACCACGTCAAGCCCGCAGCACACCATATTTTGCTTGGCGATGATTTCGGCGCGGCCCGCCTGATGCGCGTCGATGAGAAGCGCGGTGGTTATGTCGCCGCCGCCGACATCCTCGGCAAGCGCCATCGTGATCAGGCCGGTTGCCGCGCTTTCTATGGGTTTTCCGTTCATGCGTGTGGCCTCAGGCGCCGGGTTCAGGGCGCGTGCAGCGCGGCGATGCGCGCTATGTTGTCATTCAGCGTGGCCTGCTTGTTTTCAAGGACGGCGAGTCGTTCGCGTTCTTTCTGCACGATGTCGGCCGGCGCATTGTCGACGAATTTAGGGTTTGCCAGCTTGCCGCCGATAAAATCGATGTCCTTTTTCAGCTTGGCGGCTTCGCGCTCGAGGCGCTTGCGCTCTCCGTCGAAATCGATGATGCCTTCGAGTTCGACGAACACTTCTCCCGTGTCCACCACGCCTGACGCGGCCGTGCTGGAGCGCTCGAACGCGCTGTGCACGCCGGCCCGCGACAGGCCCGCCAGGCTGCAGATCAGGCCGGTGTGCTGCCGCAGCAGGGCCTCGACCGGTTGATCGCGGCACAGCACATCGGCCTCAGGCCGGGCCGACGGCGGCACGTTCATCTCGGCGCGGATGGTGCGCACGGCAGTGACGAACTGAAAGAGGTGCTCCATGCTTGCCTCGACATCGGTCTGGATCAGCGCTTGGTCGGCCCGCGGAAACGGGGCCGTGACGATGCTTTCGCCCGTCCCCGGCAGCTTCTGCCATATTTCCTCGGTCACGAAGGGCATGATCGGGTGCAGCAGTTCAACGATCGTTTTCAGCACGTGGAAGAGCACCTGCTGTGTGGCGCCGCGCTGTGCGGCGTTGTCGCGGTCGTACAGCGACGGCTTGGCCATCTCGAGGTACCAGTCGCAGAATTCGCGCCAGGTGAACTGGTACAGGCTGTTGGCCGCCTCGTTGAAGCGGTAGGTCTC
>CAIRTM010000094.1 GCA_903881505.1 uncultured delta proteobacterium
TACGTGGATGAGCGCATCCGAGCCTGCAAGCGACTCCACCAGGTTGAAGACAAGGCAGGGACTGTGCCGTCGCACGGCTGCAAGCGCGCGTGCGCACTCAAGGTCCGCGGCTGTGCGGCAGACCGCTTGGCCCAGCCGCTCCAGCGCTTCGAAGATCTCGGCGGCCTGCACCAGCACATCCTGCTCATCCGGGCCTGCGTCAGGCGCGACTTCATTGTACAGAACGCAGACATTCATCGTGGTATGCATGCTGCGGCCCGGACACGGTCCGGGGCCTGCGCGAGCAGGCCATATCGGTCGAGCGCGGAGGCCATGATGCGCGCGACCAGTTCGTCGTAGGGGATGCCTTCGGCCGTGCAGATGATGGGCAGGTCGCTGTGCGTGGGGTGCAGCCCCGCCAGGGGGTTGACTTCGATGAACTCGGGGATGCCGGCTTCGTTGCTGCGCAGATCGACCCGGCCCGCGTCAAAGCAGCCCAGGCCCCGCCAGACAGCAAGCGCGGTCGCAACCGCCAGGGCGGATTCAGCGTCATCAGGCCGCGTGTAGGACACCAGGTCTTCGCAGCGGTCCTTGTTGAGGTATGAATACACGCCCTGCTCGGCCTGCTCGCGCAGCACCACCTCGGCGATGCCGACCGCGCGGGCGCGCTCCGCCGTGCCGACGATGCCCACGGTAAATTCCCGCCCGGGCAGGAAGCGCTCCACCAGCACCGGCTGGGAATACTGCTCGAGCAGTTCGGCGCACAGCTGCACCAGCCCGGCGCGGGAGCGGATCACCGAGCGCGCGGTTACTCCCTTGCTGGTGCCCTCCGAGTATGGCTTGACGAACAGGGGAAATTCCATGTGAACATGCGCGATATCCTGCAAATCCTCCACCAGGAAGAACTCCGGGGTCGGGATCCCCAGGTCGCGCACGGCGCGCTTGGCCAGGGCCTTGTGCAGGGTCAGGCTCAGCACGCACGGATCGGAAAATGTGCAGGGAATGCGGTAGGCATCCAGCAGGGCCGGCACCTGGGCTTCGCGACCGATGCCGTAGAGGCCCTCGCAGATATTGAATACCATGTCCCAGGCGGCACCGGAGGCAAGCGCCCTGACAAGGCTGAAGATATTGCCGATTCGGAAGGTTTCAAAGCCGAGCCGTCCAAGGGCGCCTTCGATCGCCCCGATCGTTTCGGGCGAGTCGAATTCGGCGATCTGGTCATCGTTCAGCCCAAGGCCGCGGTAATCATCCTTGAGGTCGTAGGTCAGGCCGATCTTCATTGCGCGGGCGCTCCGGTCAACGGCTCAGATGCTGTCGGGATAGCGGAAATACCGCCCCGCGTAATTTTTGAGCACGACATCACCGGATTGCCGGCCCTGGAAATAATCGGGCAGCAGGGGGATTTTTCCCCCGCCCTGCGGCGCGTCGATAACGTAATGCGGCACGGCCAGTCCGCTGGTATGGCCCCGCAGGCCCTCAATAATGCTCAGACCGGCGGCAACCGGTGTTCTGAAGTGGGCCGACCCGCTGATCGGGTCGCACTGGTACAGGTAATAGGGCCTGACACGGGCGCGCAGCAGGCCGTGGTACAGCGCTTTCATTGTTCCGACATCGTCGTTGATTCCTTTGAGCAGAACGGTCTGGCTGCCCAGCGGTATGCCGGCATCGGCCAGGCGCGCAAGGGCCTGACAGGATTCCGGCGTGAGCTCTCGCGGGTGGGTGAAATGGATGTTGATCCACAGGGGGTGGTATTTTTTGAGTACCCGGACCAGGCTGTCGGTGATGCGCTGCGGCAGCACGGCCGGCACCTTGGTGCCGGCGCGTATGATTTCAACATGCGGAATGCGCCGCAGCCGGTTGAAAAGCCAGTCGATGATTTCATCCGAGAGCGTCAGAGGATCGCCGCCCGAAACGAGTACGTCGCGTATTTCCGTGTGCTGCTCGATGTAGTCCAGGGCCGCGTCCCAGTTCTTGCGGGTTATGCCGAGGTTGTGGGCATGGCCCACGCGCCGGGAGCGGGTGCAGTAGCGGCAGTAGGTTGAACAGAAGTCCGTTGCCAGGAACAGGACCCTGTCCGGATAGCGGTGTACAAGGCCCGGCACCGGCGAGTCGATCTCCTCGTGCAGGGGGTCATCGGATTCGGCGTCCGTGCTCAGCAGTTCATGCCCGGTGGGAATCACGCAGCGCCTGATCGGATCATCCGGATCGGTGCGGTCCACCAGGGCCGCGTAATAGGGCGTGACCGCCATGGGCAGCATGGCGGCCGTGTTGCCGAGTGCGCAGCGCTCGGCTTCTGATAAAAGCATGATCGTTGCCAGTTCGCCGGGCGTGCGAATCCGGTTGCGCAGCTGCCAGCGCCAGTCGTTCCACTCGCGGGTGGTGACGAACGGATAGTGCTGCCTGCGGAATGATTTGATCAGCGGCGATGTTCTGCCAACGGAATATTTTTTCTTTTTGGAGCGGAAGTCCTCAAGGGGGGATACGGCAGCAGAGAGCTGCAGCAAGAGCGATGGAGGCTCGTCGGTCTCGCCGTCGTAGTCTTCTTTCAGCATACAGACGCCGGTTTCGTGGTGATACCCTGCAAGCGCTGCATCAAGCGGGGTCTGTTTTTCCATTCTTCTGGGCTCCCTGGAAAAGGTGGACTCGGGTTACTATATCTTGGGGGTACTATCGGTGGAGTGGCACAAGAAGTCAAGTAAAAAAATCGTAATAATGAAAAAAATTTATTTCTTTTTTAAAAAACGATTTTTGCTCAAAAATGGAGCACTTCCGGTGTGCCTGCGCCCTGCAGCCGATTGTTCCTGCGGTTCCCGGCCGGGAGCTTCCTGCCCTGAAGGGGCTGGCCAGGCCCTTCAGGCCGCAGGCTTTTTTCCATAAACGCGGGAACGGCAGGGGCTGTTTTTCAGCGGCGTATGAAGTTGCCGGCCACGGTGCGGTCCAGCCCTCGTCCGCGGGCGCGCATTGCCTTGACATTGCAGGCTGTTGTGGAACACAATGTCAGCCTGAACCGTGTGTCAGGAAACGAAGCCGACAGCAATGGCGCAACCACGAACGCGCAATCGTTTTTTTTCTCCCGACCGGCTGGCGCTGCTTGCGCTTGCAGCCGTGTTCATGGCCTCGCGCCTTTGGTTCGCCCATGCCGGGGGTGCCTATGTCGCCGGCCCGCTCAATTCCGCCAAGCAGTTTCTGGATGTGACCCTGCTGCAGCATGACCTGCTCAGAAGCCTGTGGTACCTGCACTCCCAGCCCCCCCTGTTCAACCTGTTCCTCGGCCTGGTGCTGAAAGCGGCATCCGATCCGGGGCTGCTCTATGAAGTGTGCTTCCGGGCCGGCGGGCTGCTGGTGCCGCTGTTCATGTACGGCACGCTTGCGATGCTGGGCGCCAACCGGCTGGCGGCCTTCCTCGCCACGGTTGTTTTCATGCTGAATCCGTCTCTGATTCTGTATGAAAGCCTGCTCTACTACACGCATGCCGAAGGCGTGCTGATCATGGCGGCGGTTTTTTTTCTGGCGCGCTGGGGCCTGCGCACACGGCCGGCAGACCTGGCGGGGTTCTGGCTGCTGCTTGCGTGCCTGGGGCTGACGCGTTCGCTGTTTCATCCGGTTTTTTTTATCGGGCTGGCCCTGGCCATGGCTCTGTACCTGCGGCGGCAGCAAAGGCCGGTGAACTCCTTCGCGATTGCCGCCGTGTTGGCCATGCTCCCGCTTGCGGCCTGGTGCCTGAAGAACCTGATCATCTTCGGATTTTTCGGAACGTCGTCCTGGGCGGGCATGAGCCTGTGGACCAAGACGAACGGCTACGCTCCTGATCAGCTGGGTGAGTTTCACTCCCGGGGGCTTATCAGCGCGACGGCCCTGCGGGCCGAGCTGCTGCCGTTTCAGCCCATAGAAAATTTCACCCGCGACGGTCTGCTCGCAATCGATGACTGTCATCATCCGGCAGACTGCCGCGAACTGCGGCCCGGGGGGTACCCTAACTTTAACCATATCGGCTACGTGGCGCTCTCCCGCCAGCTCGGCCGCGACGCGCTGCAGCTCATCCTCCATGACCCTGCAGCGTTTTGCTTCAATACGGCCGGGGCCTTCAGCCTCACCCTGTGGTATGCCTCCGATTCGGTGCAGGCCTTGTTTGCGGACAATATGGCCGTGCTGGCGCCGCTTGAGCGCCTCTACCGCTACGTGTTTTTCGGCTTTCTGGGCGTGAAAAGCCGGCACTCCGATCCGCGCCTGTGGGTTCGAACCGTGTGCGTGAGTCTGCTGTTCGCGCTTGCCTACGGCTCTGCGATCGTGCAGGCCCTGCGGC
Organism: uncultured delta proteobacterium; assembly: GCA_903881505.1. Lineage (GTDB taxonomy): Bacteria > Desulfobacterota > WTBG01 > CAIYCZ01 > CAIRTM01 > CAIRTM01. The sequence goes on from CAIRTM010000094.1 coordinate 4,283, forward strand.
GGCAGAACACACCTGAGCGTTTCGCCGCCGTGCTCGTATGCCTGTTCTGCATGCTGGCGCACGCCTTTGTGCTGGCCACCTCCTCGATCATCGAGTTCGGCGAAAACCCGCGTTTCCGCTTTCCGGTGGACGGGGCTTTTTGTATGATAGCGGCGCTGACCCTGCTGCCGCGCCGGCGGCAGATGCGTTTGTAACAAGCGCGTTTTCGGTCGGCGTGTGCGGCGGCCTGGCATCTGCGGGTTGCATTGAAACGTGATACGGCCGCGCAGGCCGTCATTCAGGAGGTCGTGCCCGTGCAGAAAAACCGGGAACCGGTGTTGGCCTGTGGTGCACATTTTCACGAGTGAGTCAGCCTTGGCTCGTGTTGTGATAGCTGAAAAATCGTTCTGATGTTCCGGGAATACCGGCAAACGGAGGCCAGCGTGAGTGCGCATCCCCATCTCCCCCCCTATCGCTACTGCCCGGTGTGCGGGGCAGCGCTTGACAGGGCAGAGCCCCTTCGGCAGCCCTGCACGCGCTGCGATTTTATCTTCTACCACAGCTCAAGCCCCTGCATGGGCGCGCTTCCGCTCGACGGCAGCCGCGTGCTGCTTGCCCGGCGCGGTATTGAACCGTACCTCGGCTCATGGAACACCGTGGGCGGGTTTCTGGGCTACGGCGAAGAGCCGCTTGAGGGCCTGCAGCGCGAGGTGCTTGAAGAAACCGGGTGCGCGTGCCGGGTGCTTGATTTTATAACGCAAAATGCCGACGTCTACGGCAGCGGCGGCACGGCCCTGCTCAATACCTATTACAGCGTCGAGCTGCTGCCCGGTGATCTTGCGCCGCAGGATGACGTGAGCGAACTGCGCTGGTTCGATATCGACGAGCTTCCCGATGACATAGCCTTTGCCTGCGACCGCCGCGCGCTGGAGGTGCTGCGGACAAGGCTGCAGGCGCACCGGCCCGGATGAGAAAATGTGCCGGGCCTGTTGTGTTTTTACAGAAAAATAGATATGATGCGTAAATTTTTGTCGTTGGTGCTTTTATCAGACGCCGTGAAAGGAAGCCCATGTATCCCATAATGCATCGCGAAGAGATGTCCGGCGGCACGGTCGTGCTCAATGAGATCCATGCGCCGCAGATAGCCGCGCGCGCAAAGCCGGGCCAGTTCGTTATCCTGAAAGCCAACGAAACCGGCGAGCGCATACCGCTGACCATGGCCGACACAAACCCGGGCTCCGGCACCATTACGGTGATCTACCAGGTGGTGGGCGCGTCGACCCGGCTGTTCAAGACCCTGGCCGTGGGCCAGGGCTATGATGATATTATCGGCCCGCTGGGCAAACCAACCCGCATTGAAAAGGCCGGAACCGTGCTGTGCGTGGGCGGCGGCACGGGCGTGGCGGTACTGCATCCCATCACGCGCGCGTTCAAACAGGCCGGCAACCGCGTTATCGGCATTATCGGCGCGCGCACCCGCGGCCTGCTGATTCTCGAGGACCGCATGGCTGCGGCAACCGATGAACTGCACGTGTGCACCGACGACGGCACGTATGGCCATCACGGGTTCGTGACCGATGTCCTCAAAACTATTTTAGCCCGGGAAACGGTCAATCAGGCGGTTGCGATCGGGCCCGTTCCGATGATGAAATTCGTGTGCGCCATTACCCGCGAGGCCGGCGTGCCCACGCTCGTGAGCCTGAACCCGATCATGGTCGACGGCACGGGCATGTGCGGAGGGTGCCGGGTGTCGGTCGGCGGGGAAAACAGGTTCGCCTGCGTGGACGGGCCGGAGTTCGACGGCCACAAGGTCGATTTCGACCAGCTCATGCAGCGTCTGGGGGCCTACCGCGCCGAAGAGGCCGCAATAGGCGCAGAGCACGCGTGCAAAATCGGCCGGTAGCTGCCGTATACGTTGAACAGCACTTTTCAGGTTGAGGAGCATAGGTATGGAAAAAAATACGCAAACCTGGGCGCTGCCGCGGCAGAGCATGCCGGAGCAGGACCCGCAGGTCAGGCGTTCAAACTTCAAGGAAGTTCCGCTCGGCTACACTGAGCAGGCCGCGGTTATGGAAGCCAAACGCTGCCTGCAGTGTAAAAAACCGGGCTGCGTACAGGGCTGTCCGGTTGCGGTCGATATCCCCGGATTTATCCAGAAGATCGCCGACGGCAATTTCGACGAGGCCATCAAAATCATCTGGCGCACCAACAGCCTTCCGGCGGTGTGCGGACGCGTGTGCCCGCAGGAAATACAGTGCGAAGGCGCCTGCATCCTGGCAAAGAAGGCCGGCGCGGCGGTCGCCATCGGCAACCTCGAGCGCTTTGCGGCTGACCGCGCACGCGCGGCGCAGGCGCAGGATCTGCCCGCGAAAGAGCCCGCAACCGGCAAAAAGGTTGCCGTGGTCGGCTCGGGCCCCTCAGGCCTGACGGTTGCCGGCGACCTGGTGCTCAAGGGTCATGACGTTACGGTCTTCGAAGCGTTTCACAAGGCCGGCGGTGTGCTGGTGTACGGCATACCCGAGTTCCGCCTGCCCAAGGACATCGTGCGCTCCGAGGTGGCGATGCTGGAGCGCCTCGGCGTCACCGTTGCCTGCAACCAGGTGGTCGGCCGCACCGTGCTCCTTGATGAATTGTTTGAGCAGGGCTTCGAGGCGGTGTATGTCGGGGTGGGCGCAGGCCTGCCGACGTTTTTGAACATACCGGGCGAGAACCTGATCGGCATCCTGTCGGCCAATGAATATCTCACCCGCGCCAATCTCATGAAGGCCTATCTGTTTCCCGAGTATGAAACGCCGATTGCGCGCGGCAAAAATGTCGTGGTGCTGGGCGCCGGCAACGTTGCCATGGATGCGGCCCGCACCGCGCTGCGCCTGGGCGCTGAAACGGTCAGGATCGTCTACCGCCGCTCGCGCACCGAGATGCCCGCGCGCGGGGCTGAAATCCACCATGCAGAGCAGGAGGGCGTGGAGATGTTCCTGCTCAGCAACCCGGTGCGCTTCTGCGGTGACGCCCAGGGCCGCCTCACGGGCATGGACTGCATTAAAATGGAGCTGGGCGAACCCGATGCCTCGGGCCGGCGCCGGCCGGTGCCCATGCCTGATTCGGATTTTCATCTTGCGTGCGACCTGGCCATCGTTGCCGTGGGCGCGGGCGCCAATCCTCTTTTGACCGGCTCAACCGGAGGGCTGAAGCTCAACAAGTGGGGCTATATCGTGACCGAAGAGGAAAGCGCCAAGACGACCAGGAGAGGCGTGTGGGCCGGCGGCGACATCGTCACCGGCGCTGCGACCGTCATCCTTGCCATGGGCGCGGGCCGCATCGCGGCCAATTCAATCCACAAGTACCTGACCCTGGGCTGGTAGGCTTCCGCGCCCGGATTCACGGCGGCAATTCCATACTGCATGCACACGGGGACGCCGGTCCCCGTTTTTTTGTGCGTCAAGGCTGATAACAGGACTGCTGTCTCCGGGCAGATAGATACTGCGACCCTGTATATCGAGCCTGATTGTCAGGCCGAGGATGCTCAGTTCCAATCCTTCCATTTGAGCGGCGCTGACAGAGGCAAGTCCATACACGGACATCTGATACCCGGTGTTGCTCGGCGTGCGATTGATGAAAGTGCCTTCGTCAAGGTAGTCGCGCCCGATGGCCGTGACCGGCAGAACGCAGCGCAACTGAGGGACCTGGCGGATGATGTGGGCGGTGAAGGTGTTGCTGTTGGGGCCGGGCCAGAGACGATATTTGTCCTTATACGGGTAGTTTTTAACAGCGCATATGATATCGGAGATCGCTTGTTCAGCCATGTTTCCGCGCAGATCAAGAACAAGGCGTGCGGGGGAACCCATCCAGTAGAGGTCGGGTATGCCTTCCCGTACTTCAAGCGGCGAGTGGCCCTGCTCGTCCAGCAGCCAGCCCTTTATCTGGCAGACGGTGTAAGACGGCGCGTTGGCGGGCTTAAAGGCAATCCAGGTATGGTCGGCGAATATCCCCCGGAATCCCCAGGCACGGGCGGCGAAAATCTGAACGATCGCTTCCGGGTGGGAAGCCGGATCAGGGCTCAAACCTGTGCTGCGTTTATAGTGGTAGGCCTGGTCACGGGCGATTTGGTCGTTGATATGCAGCGGCTGTCGGCCGAGATTGAGCAACGGCTGCAGCGTGAAAAGTCCGGCAGATGCAAGCGTGAGCAGCACTAGAGTGAGCGCGGGGCGTTTTCCTCCCGGTGCACGTATGTTTGCGGTTGTGCAGTCATGCATGATTCAGGTGCGCATAAAAAGGGGCATGTTCAGAAGTTCATGCCTGAACATGCCCGCATGCCAATCATGAAACTGTGCAGCACGCTGTTTCAGGGCGCTGCACGGAGGGCGTTATTTCTTTTTGGGCTTTTTCGGGCTGCCTTTTGCAAACGGCCTTCCGGACGGGTCCTGACACCAGCCGGGGGTGATGCTGTCAGCGCATGCAACGGCATCCTCCGTATACTCGGTGCTCCAGCCTTCCCATCCGTCAGAATAGTTTCTTATGTCCGGGTAACCCATGAGATAGGCATAGAAGAAGGTGAGTGCCGAGCGGTATCCGCTGCCGCAGTAGAAAATTATTTCCTTGTCGGATGTAATGCCGAGGCCGTCCCACATATCACGGATTTCAGTATAGCTGCGCAGGGTATTGTCAGCGTCTTTGTACAGCAGCGAGGAGTCGTCCGCGTCATAGGCCCAGACGCCGGTCGGTATCCTGCCCTTGGCCAGTACATAGCTGTATCCGCTGATTTTGCCTCTGAACTCATCCCTGCTGCGTACATCTGCAAGCACGAGGGTGTCGGTATCCTCATAGTTATCAAACACATAGTCTGTCGTGGCAAGGTGTTCGGGCACTGAAGAGCCGATAAACGTTGTGGGCACCGGAGCATTCATTGTCGTCTCGCCACTATAGCCGGCCGCTGTCCAGCTCTGGTATCCGCCGTTGAGAATACGCACATCAGTAACACCGGCGTAGGTCAGTATCCACCACAGGCGCGCGGCGAATATCGTGCTGGTGCTGGAAACGATAACGGTCGTATCCTGCGTGATGCCCATATCGCCCATGGCGTCATGCAGGTTATCATCGGGAAGCATGAACCAGCGCGGGTAATTGTTTTCATAAATGTCGGAGTCGGAGTAAATTGCGCCGGGGATGTGACCGTCCACATATTCATCCGCCCACCCGTCATCAAGGGGGCCCCACTGCGTTTCAAAAATCACGTATTTGTGGGCCCTGTCATAGGGATATTCAGGCGGCGCCGCTGAAGAGCTTCCGGGCGCATGGTAGTCAATAACCCCCTTTACCCAGCCGGGATAAACGAGTTTATTGAAATTATCAAGCTTCTCCATGGGCAGTGAACCGTCGGCAGCCCAATCCTTGATGGAGCCGTCATAATTTGAGCATTCTTTGTAACCCATCAGGCGCAGGATGAAGTATACAAACCCGCTCCGGATGCCGACCGTACAGTTTGAAGTGACCTCCATTTTTTTGCTGATGCCTTTTGACTTAAAAAGCGCGGTCAGCTGTTTTTTGTCCAGAATGGTTTTATCTTCGTTGAAGAACCAGGCATACGGTATCTGGATAGCTCCCGGTATATGACCGCCGCGGGCTTCCCCGTACAGTTGCCAGCCGTTATACTCTTCATCGGTCCTGGCATCGATGATGGCGAAATCAGTGTCGCCGCGTCTGGAATCGAGCCGCGCTTTATCCATGACGACGGACGCATTGACGCTGGCGGTGAACGTAGCAGCTGGCAGCGTGTTGACAGTGGACTGAGTTGCCCGCCCGTCAGCAGACCATTTATCCCAGCCGCCGTTGAGGATGTGTACATGCTCGCACCCGAGGTATTCAAGCATCCAGAATACCCGTCCGGCAGCGCCCCAGGAATATATCGTGTCGTCATAAATAACGTACACCTTGTCGCGGGTGAGTCCTGCCGCGCTCAGAGCTGTCTCAAGGTCGGCTACCGGAAGAAGATTCATGTACGGGCCGGCGGCATAGGTCTGCCATCTGAAGTTGATTGCGCCGGGTATGTGCGAGGCAGCATAGCTGTCTGGGGCTCGGGTGTCGAGGATTACCAGCTGCGGCTCGCCTGCTTTTTTCTCCAGATCGTCGGCTGATATCAGCAGTTTTTTGAAAATCCCCCCCTTGGCCGCCCAGGCTGATGCCGTGTTCATACAGCACAGGCAGGCTGCCAGGGTAATGGCGTACAGAAGTGCTTTTCGTGCGGTTCCTGTCATGGTTTTCCCTTTCTCTGAATGTGAGTAAACAGTTTGAAACAGGTAAAAAATAACACGGGTATGCCCGGGATAAAAATTGATAATATCAATACCGCAGGCTTCTGTGATAGACGGCGGCTATGCGCAGGCCCTCGCGACAAGGTCCGGGCTGCCCGCACTATTTTTTTCGACTGCTGAAGAACCTTGACGGACCTTCCAGAATTCCGCAGCCGGCCTCGCTGAAAATATTGCGGCAGGCATTAACGGTGCAACCGCGGCCGTCTTCGGTGCGCGCCATGGTGTCGCGCGGGTTGGCGCCGATTTCAGCCCAGAGAAGGTTTGCTCCTGCCGCCGCCCCGATCACGCAGGGCTCATGCGTGCAGTTGCCGATAACGTTGCGTGGAAGCCCCAGGCGTGTAATTGCCACGATCTGCGCAAGACGCAGTTCCGATATCATGCCGAAGGTTTGCGCAAGGCGCGTGCCGGGGATCGAGATGCGGCGGCCGGCACCGCTGTAGGCCGGTTCAAGTGAACCGGTCAGCAGGATGAGATCTGCGATTTCTTCATTGCTGTGCTCGGGACCGATCGGCTCAACGCAGGTGCCAAGGATCAAACCGGCATTTTTGAACGCACGCATGCTGTCAAGGCGCTGCTGAGGGGGAATGCCGGTGTCGATGCCTTCGCGCAGTCTCAGAGCGTGGTAGACGCCGTTGAAACCGGCTTCCTGTATGCGCCGTGCGTTCGCCGGTGTCTGGTCACCCGTGTTGGCGATGAGGATCGTTTCAGGGCGCAGGGCCTCACGGACGCTCCGGCCGGTTTCGAGAAATGCATCCAGGCCGAAGCTGGCGGTTGTCATGACGTAGACCGCGTTCGCGCCGGCACGCTCGAGCAGCAGGGCATTTTCGACAGCCTGCTCTATGCTGAGTTCAATGCCGGTATTAAAAATTTTATTGATTGCGGCAAACGAACAGAACTCACAATTTTTGGGACAGGCGTTCAAGTTCATCGCGAACTGGGCATGAATCTCGGCCCGGTCTCCGCTCAGGCGGCGTGAGATCTCCCGTGCTTCAGCCATGATGCGGTAGGAAGCTTCGCTGTCGGGAGAAAGCTCGAGCATCCACACGAGCTGTTCGCGTGCAAAGGGTTCTGCATTGCGGGATTGCTGCAGTATGTCGTCAATAGAGAGCATGGCTGCTCCGCGGCGTTCAGGTTAAAGGGCTATGGGTTCGGTACGGCAGCGTCCGTTTTTCGGGGTTTTTTGAAGGGAATGGCGCGCGCAATATAGGCCCAGAATGAGTGGAAACGCAATACATCGTTCGGGCAGGCGCTCACGCAGCGGCCGCATCCCATGCACTCAATCGTTCGGATCTGGCCCTTTTCGGCGACGAGCCGCGCCACCGGTATGCCCATGTCGCATACATTCGTACATGCGTTGCAGCCGGTGCAGCGTTCACGCTCGGCTTTGATCCGGTAAAAACCCGCAACGCTTAAAATGCCCCACAGTGCCGCAAAAGGACACAATATCCGGCAGAACAGGCGGTTGCCGGTCAGCGGTATGATCAGGAAACTGGCGTAGTAGGAGTAGGTGACGGCATTGTAGTAGAAGCCGCCCGCGCGGTCATAGGCGGTGGACGCATCGACGATCATGAAACCGAGATAGATCAGCAGCAGCGCAAGCGAAAGCATTTTGAGCCAGCGCAGCCGCCACCACAGCTCAGAGCGGACGGTCCGGTCGCGAAACGGGTAGCCTATGGTTTCACGCGCCGTGACGCATGGACAGCACCAGCCGCAGTCAACCCGTTTGCCGAACAGCAGGATAAGGGCCATGTAGCCGAAAAAGGTGAGCGAACCTACCGTGTGAATCGAGGGAAACGCCCCCCACTGGCCGCCGATAATCGGAATCTGTACGTTGAACAGCAGCGGCATGGCACCCCAGAACAGGGCGAAGGTTCCCACGATGACGATAATGCGCCCTTTTTGATAGGCGTTTTTTTCGGTCGCAATACGCCATATACCGAACAGGACCAAAATAACTGCGCCGCCCCAGCCCAGCGGGTGATGATTAAACTTGAAAAAAAACAGCTCCAGAAAAACAAACAGGCAGATGGCGATAAAGGCAGATATCTTTGCGGCGGTGGACGGCGTTTTCATGCCACGGGCCTCTCGCACGGCTGTTGACCGGCACCTGCTACGTATGTCTGATAAAGCGAAAATCCCCCCACGTATAGAAACCCGAAAAAGAACAGTCCGAGAAAGGGCAGGGACGCCCATACTCTGCAGCGCAGGGCGAACATGATTGCAAGCAGAAAATAAAGGCTCAGACCGAGTTCTATCCTGGTCTGTACGGCGGCGCTGCGGCCTGTGTAGCGTTTGCGGCGCCAGGTATCGCCCGGTGTTTCGATCCTGAATTTCGGAGTTCGCGCGAATTCAGATCGCTGCCTGAAGAGAGCCTCCAGCGCGCCGCGTCCGTTATTGATGCACAGACCGATGCCAAGGGCCATGACCAGCGGGACCGCGGCGATTGTTTTTGACAGGCTCATGCCTGCCTGGCGCGCGGCGGTTCCGAAATACAGGGCGATCGGCAGGATTGAAGCCAGAAAGCAGAAAAGATCGAGGATGAAAAGATGCCGCCAACCCATGTTGATGCGTACCACAAGCGCGGGGTAGGACAACAGCGCCAGCAGCACAAGCAGCGGGTAATTTATATTGCCGAGCAGATGAAAACAGGCCTCGGATTTAACGGCCAGGGGCTGACGGCTGCGCAGCAGTTGAGGCAGGATTTTCCGGGCGGTTTCAATGCCGCCTTTGGCCCAGCGGTGCTGCTGGCATTTAAACGAATTCATATCAGCCGGGATTTCAGCAGGGGTTACCAGGTCGGGCAGAAAGATGAATTTCCAGCCGTTCATCTGTGCGCGGTAGCTCAGGTCGAGGTCTTCGGTCAGGGTGTCATGCTGCCATCCGCCCGCATCGCGTATGCAGCCGGCGCGCCACACTCCGGCTGTTCCGTTGAAATTGAAAAAAAGCCCGGACCGGTTGCGGGCCGTGTGTTCGATAATGAAATGCGCATCAAGCAGGATCGCCTCAAGACGCGTCAGCAGGTTATGTGCGCGGTTGATATGGCCCCAGCGGCTCTGAACCATGCCGACGGCAACGTCTTCGAAATACGGAACGATCCGGCGCAGAAAATCAGGGGAAGGCACAAAATCGGCATCAAAAACGGCAATGAGTTCGCCGCGTGCGCATTCCAGACCCCGGGCCAGCGCTCCTGCCTTGTAGCCTTCCCGGCTGTCGCGATGCAGGTAGACGATGCTGCATCCATCTATGCGCATCTGTTCGACGACACCCTGCGCCAGTGAAGAGGTCTCGTCGGTTGAGTCGTCAAGCACCTGGATTTCAAGCCGGTCGGGGGGGTAGTCAAGGGCGGCGGCAGCGCGGATCAGGCGCTCGACAACATACATTTCATTGTACACGGGAAGCTGCACAGTGACGATTGGCATTCGGGTTCCGCCGGGCTGAATGCTGACCCGGTTTCTGGTGCGGAAATAGAGGTTGAGGATCACGTAGCGGTGCATGCAGTAGACCATCAGCAGCAGCAGAATCGAAAAATACGCACCGATGACAGCGTAGGAAAAGATCATAGCAGGCGTTTGCGGTGACCGCCGGATTTTTTACGGGCGGCAGGTTTTAACGCGAATAGTAATAGATAAAAGCGGCTGAGAGCTGATTACCCGCGGCGATGTTTTTGCCGTAGGGATACGCCGTATAGGTGAATTCAAACGACCATGCGCGGGTGAACTGATAACCGAGTGTGCATTCGAGCTTGCCGAGATCATATTCAAGCCCCAGGGACGGGTTGGTTACATAACTGCCCGACGAGCCGGATGCGGCCGCTGCACGGTTGCTGGCGTTGCGGGCGCTTTTGATGCCGTCGAGCTTGAAGCGGGTGTAGATTTTCGGGGTGGGGTTAAAGCCGAATTCCAGTAAATAGCGGTATTCGTCAGCAGGCGCTCCGAAGCGCCAGCGGTATCCCAGTTCAAGACCGCAATAGCCCGGAAACGGCCACAACGATTTGCCCAGCAACAGCTTGAGTTCATAGTCATTTTGATTATTGCCGGGCAGTACGTCTTCATTGCTGTCGTACAGCCAGGCAAGCTTTGTCAGGGCCTGCACTGACACGACGAGCGGTTCGCGCACAAGCCCGTATTTGATTCCGGCCTCCACATCGCCGAACCCGTTATATGTGGTATCGATTTTGTAACGGTTGGTGAATTTGTCAAGATAGCGGTAATGTGATTTTAAGCGTTTCCAGGGCAGAGTGCCGAACAGGCTCAGATTATCCAGAAGCCCGTACTCTCCATACCAGGTCAGGTTGTAGTCGTAGAAGTATGATCCGGCCGGGTTCGTATGCAGGTCGCCGTTGTCGTCAAAGCTGTCATGGGTGTAATAACGGTTGAGCGATGTTTTGCTGTACAGGGCGCCTTTGGGCATGCACCACGCTCCGGCTCCGGCCAGAGCAGGACAGGCCAGTATGCACATTAAGGCGGCAATAATTCGCGGCACGGCTGTATCTCCTTGAGTTTACGTACAATAAGAATTATATAGTGTTGCCGGAAGGGCCGGTCGTCAAATAGATAATCCTTATATGTTGCGCCGTATATATTGAGCATTTCAATTTGACTGGGGGTGCGCGTGCTGTTGTTATGGCCGGGCGTCTGCGGCCCTGCTATGCGGCCGTGTGGTACGGTGATGTCAGGTTAATTGTATGTCTGCGGGCCGAATGAGCTTAACTGGGTCATTCCTTTTTCAGGGCAGGGGCTTTGCGCGCCTGCTGATTGTTTGTGGCGCCGGCCAGACGGCCTGTTGCGCCGGTATGGCCGCTCTCGGCGCGATTAACCGGCATATCCCGACATTTCTGGCGTTGTGGTTCGCGGCTTTTTTTTTCTACGCTGTGGCGGCATGGTCTGTTTTCAAATACGAGAGATCGGCTGATCGATCATGCGGTAGCGGGCTGCCGGTGCTTTTCGTTGTGGCTGTATTCACGGTGATTTTCAGGGCTTTTCTATTGCTCAGTCCGGCAACGCTTTCGGATGATATTTACCGCAATGTGTGGGAGGGGACCATCGTGGCATCCGGCATGAACCCCTATCTGCACGCTCCCGATGATCCGGCGCTATCGGACATGCGCGATGCGGATGTGTTCCCGAACATCAACCACCGCCAGTACTCCGCCATCTATCCCCCCGTGACGCAGTTCGTACTCGGCCTGGCGATGGGTTTAGATCCCTCACCCGGATGCGTGAAGGCCGTGATGGCTCTTTTTGATGTCGGCTGCGCCGCCCTGCTCGTATTGATTTTGCGCGCATACAGGCTGCCGCTTCAGCGCTGCGTCGTGTACGCCTGGCACCCGCTGCCGGCGCTTGAGTTCGCCGGCAGCGGCCATTGCGACAGCATCGGTATTTTTTTCCTGCTGCTGTGCGTACTGCTGCTGCGGCGCGGCTTCCAGTATGCCGGAGCGGCCGCTTTGGCCCTGTCGGCCCTTGCCAAGGTGTTCCCCGTGGTGTTCGTGCCGTTTGTTCTGGTGAAGCGGCCGGCAGTCGCCGCAGTGTGCGTACTTTGCGCCTTGGCAGCCTATGCTCCCTTCATGGATGCCGGAGAGAGCCTTATAACATCGCTTTCAGTGTATGCGCGCGACTGGTACTTCAATGGATCACTCTACGATGTTCTGGCCCTGATCCTTGGGGGCCATGCAGCCGGGCGGATTGCCGCGGCCGTTTTGTTCGCCCTGTGGTATGTTGTTGTTTTTCAAAAATTTTTGCGCCCTTCCGGTGTACATCCGGAGTGTGCGCTGCCGTCGGCCGTGTTCACGCTCATCGCCGTGCTGCTCGTACTGAGCCCGGTTGTATATCCCTGGTACCTTTGCTGGCTGCTGCCGTTTCTGGCGCTGTTCCCGAACCGGGCCTGGCTGCTGCTGAGCGCTTTGATAGCTGTATCGTATGAGGTGCTGATCGACTATACGCAGTCAGGTCTGTGGCAGGAACGCCTGTGGGTCAGGCTTGTTCAGTATGTGCCCTTTTATGCAGTGTTTGTCTATGATAGTCTGCGCGCATATCGTGCTTTAAAGCACGGAGTCACTGCATGAAAAACCTGCTGATTGTATTCGTGAAATATCCTGAGCCGGGAACGGTGAAAACCCGTCTGGCAGCCGGAATCGGCGGACGGGCAGCGGCGGACGTGTACCGCAGGCTGGTCGCACTGACCATACAGCGCACCGCGCCTTCAGGGCTGCAGCCTTATGACCGGATCGTGTATGTTGACCCGGCCCGTGATATTGCATGCTATCGAAACTGGCTGATTGATGCCGAAGACTTTGCTGTGCAGGCGGGAGACTCACTGGGGGGGCGTATGCGGTCCGCTTTTTTACAGGCCTTTGCCGACGGGTATCACAAGGTTGCCCTGATCGGCAGTGACTGCCCGGATGCCAGCGCATCGCTCGTGCAGGAGGCTTTCAGTCTGCTTGATGGCTGTGACGCTGTTCTGGGTCCGGCAGATGACGGCGGCTATTACCTGCTTGCGCTTACACGGGATATCGAACAGATTTTCAACAATATCAACTGGGGCACCTGCCGTGTACTGCAGCAGACGCGCGCGCGTCTTGATGCGGCCGGGTACTCTCATGCACTGCTGCCGGTGCTGCGCGATGTTGACAGGGTTGAAGACCTTCATTTTTTTCGGGCACGGGGGTATGCGCTGTGATGGCAGACAAACCGGACGTATGCGTGATTATTCCCGCGCTCAATGAGCAGGATGCAATCGGGCGCGTGATTGACGACATACCGGAGGACCTTGTCCAAAAGGTCATAGTTGTTGACAACGGTTCGACCGACGCAACTCCACAGGTGGCAGAGAAAGCCGGCGCTCGTGTCGTGCATGAACCGCGTCGCGGCTATGGCGCAGCCTGCCTTGCCGGTATCGCCGCGGAGGGCGCACCGGATATTTTTGTTTTTCTCGACGGTGACTACAGCGATTATCCCGGCGAAATGCGCCTTCTGGTTGCGCCCATCGCTGAAGGCCGGGCGGACCTGGTGATCGGATCGCGCCTGGCCGGCGGCCGGGGCGTCGGCGTGATCCCGCCGCAGGCCCTGTTCGGAAACAAGCTGGCCTGTTTTCTTATGCGCGTGCTGTACGGGTTTCGCTACAGCGATCTGGGGCCGTTCAGGGCCATCAGCGCAAGAGGTCTGCGGGAGCTTGACATGCACGACACTAACTTCGGATGGACCATCGAGATGCAGATCAAGGCCGTCAAGCGGGGTTTGCGCATCATGGAAATTCCGGTCAGCTATCGCAGCCGGATCGGATGCTCGAAGGTGTCAGGCACGCTGTGGGGCAGCGTGCGTGCCGGCTATAAGATCCTGTACACGATCGCCCGCTTGTCGCTGAGATGAGTTAAACCGGCTTTGGACCCTGTCGTTGTTAGGTGCGCAGGGTGTATTGAATTAAGGCCCCGCTGCCGTGCGGCAGCGGGGCGCTGCTGCGTGCGGGCGCATTAATAGGTTTTCTGCAGATAGGAAACCGAGAACATGTCATCGGGGGTGGGTCCGCTGATGACGGGTTCGAATGTCTTCTGGTGGTCGGAAAGACCCGCATGCTTCGACTGGAAATCGATGAACTGCGAGCCGACGATGAAATGCTTCATCTCGCCGGTCTGCGTTTTGACCATGTTGCAGTTCTGCATGAAGCATTTCCAGAAACTGCCCTTCTTGTCGTAGATCTCGGTCCACAGGATCAGGTATGATTCCGGGTCAAGGTACCAGACCCGCTTGCTGTAAATGTAGTTCGGATCGTTGTTGACCACACTCACCACCAGCGTTTTACAGCGCTCGAGCGCAAGGTTGTTTACCACGGCCTGACCGCTTTCGCGCCGGGTCTGTTTCATGTCCGTGTGGCGGCTGCACAGCAGCTCTTTTGTCCCGGCCAGCGTGTAGCTGTTGCGCAGGATTTGCCCGTCCCAGAAGTACTCATCGTCGTAAATCAGGTCCGAGCCGTCGATGGCGTCGGTGCGCTGCGTGGTTGAAAGCCGCCGGATGCGCCGGAACTGGCTGTACCACAGATAGGCGATCTCCTCCTGCGCGGGGTCGATAAAGCGGATCGTGTACATGCGTGTATTGAGAAATTCAGGCGGTGCGTACATGTGCAGGAATTTGCCGCGCTGATAGCCCTTGGGGTTGGCGGCCACTGCCGGCCGGGGGTCGATTTCCGTGCGGTTTACAAAGCAGTATTCCCAGTATTCCTGGTCGGCTTCGCGCTCGCTTTTGCTGGCGGGATTGATATTTGGCGAGAAGCGGCGGTAGTGCGCGCTGTCGCCGTGATTGTTCAATTCAAAATTGTAAGCGGCTTCAAGCCCGTCTTTCGGCTCGGGGAAAGGCCTGCCGGCGATTTCCGCAAGATTGGCGATCGAGCCGTCCGGGTTTTTCCTGACCATCGGTGCATATTTGGAGGTTGCCTCAACAAACCCCCTGGTTTCCGTGACCGGAGTATACGGCACGACCGTGAAATACATGCCATCAGCCGGCGCGCCCCACTGCTCAGGATTTTTGTAGATGCCCGCATAGGATTCTGGCAGCAACGCGGCCACCTGCTCGACATTGGTCTTATCGATCTTTTTGCCGGCCCAGGTTTTTTCCCATTCCCGCACCTTGGCAAGCTCCGCGGCGCTGTAGGATGAGCCGATAACATCAGCTGCCTGCGCAGCGCCTGCGCACATGACCACAGCGGCAATCGCAATGGCGGCAGTTTTCAAAATTGTAGTGTTCATCGTGTATCTCCCTGCTGTTGTGGATATTTTTTGTGTAATAAATTACTTTATTGTCTGCAAATATTTAGCACGCAATCATTTTAA
>CAIRTM010000095.1 GCA_903881505.1 uncultured delta proteobacterium
ACTACGCCCTCCTTCCAGGGAAATATCGCGACAAAAAAGATTCTGCTTTCCACCAGGTCCTGGAAAAAATGGGTGCCGAAGGAAAGCTCGGGCATGAAATTGCCGTCCCTGGAGGCGACCTCGCCCAGCACCGTCATGTTGCTGATGTCGGCAAAGCGTACCGGAACGCCCAGGCTGGGCGTGGTTGTGCCCCAGCGGCCCGGTCCCAGCAGCATGGTGGGCAGCTCGCTGCGGGAGGGGATCTGCCGGTTCAGGGCTCCCACCACCCGCGCGACCTCGTATTTCTGGTACAGCGGCAGGTTTGTGTATGCGTCGGGCTCGATGAAGATGATGCGGTCGATACCTTGTGAAATGCTGCCGCCCATGAAGTTGCCCTCGAGCCGGAACAGCACGTCCGCCCGCCGGGATTCATCCGGCAGTTTTACCTGCTGCTCTTGGCCGAAGGTCTGCAGCGGGCGGCATTGCACAAGGTTGATGCGGAAATCGGCATCGCGCGTAAAATTGACCGTGAACTCGATATCGACGGGGTAGTCGTACTGCTGCTCAAGGCGCTTGAGCATTGCCTGCATGAGAACGGTGAATCGCGAATTCATCAGCAGCTCGTCGAAGGTGAGCACCCAGGCGCGGCGGCCCGGTTTGCCGTAATCGAGCAGGCGCTGGGTCGACTCATGGTCGGGCACGGCGATGCGGTCAAGGGGAATGTCGAGATCGCTGTTCGCAAGATCGAGAAACGGCACCGTCTGCAAAGTATTGTCAGCGGTATTGATCACGTCTACGCTGTGCTGGGAAAAGGTGCGCAGGTCGTCCATGGTTGAAAAGGGGCGCGACATGGGATCATCCAGCGCGATGAGCCGGGGATAATCCCCTTCGACCCGGTCAACGGCGCGGGTCCCCAGGCCGAATACCATCCGCAGCATGCCCGCTTTGGGGTCCATGCCTTTTTTCCACACAAAGGTATTGTAGGACACGCCCACGCCGCCGATATCCGGGAAAAAATACTGTTTGCGGTTGGCTCCCGACACGCGCTGCACCAGCAGGGCCATCTGCTCGTCCTGGTTTTCAAGGCCGCGCTGCCTGCGGTAGATGAGCGCGTCTTCATTCATGGTTCCGGCGAAAATGCGCTTCACCGCCTGCTCGAACGCCGCATAGCGCTCCTCCGGCGAGCCCTGGTTGGCGCAGAAGGCGCTCTCGTACTTGCCGGCAAACGCGTTGCCGAACGCGTCTTCCAGCAGAGAGCTCGACCGCACGATGATCGGTGACTGCCCGAAGTACTCGATGATCTGGAAAAACTGCTCCCTGATATCGTCTGAAAACGCGCCGTTGATTATTTCTTCGGCGAGCACGGGGGCGGCGGAGAAATAGCCTTCGGGTGTCTTCTGCTGCATCC
Source organism: uncultured delta proteobacterium (assembly GCA_903881505.1). Taxonomy (GTDB): domain Bacteria; phylum Desulfobacterota; class WTBG01; order CAIYCZ01; family CAIRTM01; genus CAIRTM01. Next base: position 1,388 of record CAIRTM010000095.1, read on the forward strand.
TGAGCCTCCAGCAGTTATTGCTGACCAGGTAGGAGTAGAAGACGTCCGCGCCGATATAAAAGGAATCATGGCGCTCAAGAACCGCGGCCCAGTCCATGGACGGATCGCGCTGCAGTATCTTGCGCGACAAAAGCAGGCCCACGGTTTTACCGCCGATGAAACCCGAGCCGATAAGACGCGACTTGATGTCCAGCAGGTCCTCCAGCGTGAAGTTGTCCCGCACCAGGCGCGCCATCCGGGGCTCGCGGGTAACCATGAAGTCGCACAGCCTGGCGATCATGCCCTGTCTGGCCTGTTCATCGGCATTGCCGGCGATGAGATCCTCGGCCTCCATGAACAGCCGGTCCCAGTAGTCAAGGTTGCGGCGCGGGTGCTCGGTGAAGCGCGACATGTGCTGGAACAGCATGGAGGCGTCAAGACTGCTGGTGACCGGCGTGAAGATTCCGTTTTTGTTCAGGTGCGGCAGGAACATGGTGGGGGAGTAGCGCTTCCACACCTTCATGGGCTGCACGTAATAATTATCGCCGCCCGGTGATGACCCGCAGCTGTAGGCATCAAAGAGCACCTGGGTGGTTTCGCGGATGCGCGCGACCGTGGAGTAGCAGTGCTGGCTGCGCATCAGGGCGAAATAGGCAATCGTGTCAAGCTCGAACAGGTAGGGGCAGGTGATCATGAAAAAATTGCCGATCATGAGGTCTGAGCCCCATGCCGGCAGAAGATCAGACAGGGAGTCGAACACATAATAGGCGCCCCTGCCTTCACGGGTGATGATGGCGTGAACCCTGGTGGCGAACGACTCAAAGCCTTCGGAGGACGCGAGCCGGTATATGGTCAGCCCCGGCCGGGCCTCCAGCAGCGGCGCGTGCCGCGCAAAGCGCATGTAGATGACCTTGTGACCGGTTTGCAGGGAGTGCTCGACAAAGGGCATGACCATGGCCTCATAGCCGGCTATGTCATCAACCTGCCATACGACGTTATCCCCGATGCGCAGGTGATCGATGACCGTATCCAGGCTTTCGAGACCGGTGCTCATGCGGTTTAAATTTTTCATACTGCCCCCTGAAAGGATGGAATAAAAAACCGTTCAGGCTGCTGCGCGCAGGGCTGCAGTTCGTTGTCCGGCATCCGCAGTAACCATTTTCTACCACAAATCATATAATGGAACAATATTGTTTCATTTTGCCCTGCATCGGGCGGTTCAAAAGGCATCAAAGCGCGGTTTTGCTTATTTCGTAAAAAGTCTCATAAACGTCCCCTAGTCATCCCTGCTTAAGCAGTAATCATGGTTTTAAGGGCAGTTACAAGAAGACTGGCCGCCGATTTTCAACCGGACGACGAAAGACGAATCAGTATGGGCGACAGCAGCATTGAACTTGCAACATGCTCTCCCGGCTCAAAGATAAAGATAATAATGCAACCTTTATGCCAGATAACCGCACCATAAAAAAAGCCACTTCGGATTGAAGGGGCTTTTTGCGTACAGCGTGTAGAGAGCAGTCTAATCAGACAATTAATGATAGGAACTTGCATTGCGATGGGAATACTATAAAACAGGGGCGGTTGCGTGTAAGCGTCATTACGGCGCAAGATGTTGGCGGGACGGCCGGGCAATACATAAACAGCGTGATTAAAAATTGTGCAGCGCGGCGGGCGGCCTGATAATTATGCGCTATGTCAACTGGCACAGCTGTTTTTTGGCGCAGCCGTGCCGTTCAGCCTTGAAGGGTTTTTTTATACATGGGCTTCAAAGGGGTAATCGAGGTCGATACAATCATATTCAGGCTTTTTCTATTCCATGATTATCGCAGTTCTTGTTTCGTCGTTAGGCGCTCGCCGTTCGAAAAAACGGGGTGAGCAAAGAGCATGGGAAAAACCGGTTCCCGGTTACCAGTTTCCAGATGCCGGTTTTGAAAACCGAAAACCGAAAACCGTGAACCGGCAACCGTAAACCATATTTCATCTCACCTTTCACTTTCTTCTACTGCCTCCCCGCTCCATACACCTGCTGCACCTGCGCAGCAGTCAGGGACTTGTTGTATATCCGCATATCATCTAGTAATGTTACCGGCGGATTACGGCTTATCTGGGTCTTTCCTATAGTGGTTACTTTGCCCGAGCGCACGTCAAGGGCTCCGTTTGCCATTGTTTTGCTGCTGCTTAAGGCGCCGTTAATGTATATCTTCTGCACACCGCTGCTGTAGGTAACCACTATATGATACCAGGTGTTCGCGGCAAGCGCTGTGGCTGAAGACAGCCTAACTGCTGCTTTTCTCTGTATTTTTATGAACGACTTGATCTTGCTGCCGGCAATCTGTACCTCAAAGGGGTATGCGGCCGCATCGCGGTAGATTATCTCCTGCGTCTTGCCCATATTGGCCGTGTTCTTTACCCAGAAGGAAACTGCAAGTTCATTGGTCAGGCTGAAGGCCGGGGTCCCATTGATTTTGACATAATCATCCTTTCCATCAAATTTCAGCCCGCCGTCTTCCCACGCCGGCCCGTTATACAGCGTTCCGTCATCATCCTTTCCCGCTGCGTCTGCAGCCTTTGTGCCGCTGCCTTCACTGAACTTCCACTGGGCCATCAGGGCACATATATTATTCTCATCGATCTTGCCGTCACAGTCATTGTCCAGGCCGTCGCAGATCTCTTCTGCTGCACCCTGCATCGGGTCGCAGGTCTGCGGCATGCCGCCCGCGCAGTTGTCTATGGTGTGCTGGCAGGCACCAACACCGCAGGTTGTCTGTCCAAGGCCGTCATCTGCTGCGCCGTCGCAGTCATCATCAATGCCGTTGCATGTCTCGGCACGTGCGCCTTCCATCGGATCGCAGGTCTGCGGCTCTCCATCAATGCAGTTCTGTACGGTATGGACACATGCTCCCTGGCCGCAGGTTGCCTGACCCAATGCTTCATCTGCTGCACCGTCGCAGTCATCATCAATGCCGTTGCATGTCTCGGAACTTGAGCCTTCCATCGGGTCGCAGGTCTGAGGCACCCCGCCTGCACAGTTTTCAATGGTATGTTCGCAGGCCCCGACACCGCATGAGGTTTGCCCGAGGCCATCATCAACTGATCCATCGCAGTCGTTATCGATGCTGTCGCAGACTTCAGCGCTTGCACCCTGCATGGGATTGCAGGTCTGCGGTACGCCGCTTATGCAGTTATCAACTGTATGCGCACATGCGCCAACGCCGCAGGTTGCCTGACCCAATTCTTCATCTGCTGCACCGTCGCAGTCATCATCTATCCTGTTGCAGGTCTCGGCACCTGCACCCTGCATCGGGTCGCAGGTCTGCGGCATGCCGCCCGCGCAGTTGTCTATCGTATGCTGGCAGGCACCAACGCCACAGGTTGTCTGTCCAAGGCCGTCATCTGCTGCGCCGTCGCAGTCATCATCAATGCCGTTGCATGCCTCGTCACTTGAGCCTTCTATCGGATCGCAGGTCTGCAGCTCTCCATCAATGCAGTTCTGTACGGTATGAACACATGCTCCCTGGCCGCAGGTTGTCTGACCCAATTCTTCATCTGCTGCGCCGTCGCAGTCATCATCTATCCCGTTGCATGCCTCAGGGGCTGCATTACACTGATCGCAGGCATCGCCAATGCCGTCGCCATCAATGTCATCCTGCTCAGGATTATAGATGTCAGGACAATTATCACAGGCATCACCAATAGTATCATTGTCACTGTCTTCCTGGCCAGGGTTTGAAACAGTGGGGCAGTTGTCACAAACATCACCGATGTCATCGCCGTCAGCATCAGCCTGCGTAGGGTTTGCATCATCAGGACAGCTGTCACAGGCATCGCCTACAGTATCATTGTCACTGTCTTCCTGGCCAGGGTTTGAAACAGTGGGGCAGTTGTCAAGGCCATCAACCACTCCGTCGTCGTCTGTGTCATATGCCATAAGCTGATATTCATAGGCGCCCATGTCAAATCTGCTGCCCTGCGGCCGGGCAGTTCCTGCTATATCGATTGCAGGAGCACCGGTTGATGTGCCGGTGTCAATGCAGGGAGAGGCTGCCTCAAGGTGAAAATCACCGTTTTCAGGGTCGGCAAACAGCGGGTCCTGATTAATGTTGCCGGTTCCGGCATAACCGCCTTGTATATTACTATAGCTTACCGTAGGAGAGCTCGCCCCCGGATTGGAAGATATCTGCGCGCCCACGTTTGCCCAAATTATACTGTTGCTGATTTTCCTAGAAGAATAATTATCCAGATATAAACCGGCACCGGTATCTGCTGTGTTGTCATATATGGTACAGTTCATAACTTCCATATAACTCCCATAAATTGCTCCACCCTGATTTGCTGCATTGCCATTAAAAATACAGTTGGTCAGTTTTCCGGAGGCCTCCGCGCCTTGTAAGTATATCGCTCCGCCGTTTCCTCCCTGCGAGGTGTTCCCTGAAAAAATACAGTTGGTCAGATTGACGTAGCTTGCATGGATACCGCCAGCGTCGTAGATAGCCGCGCCGTTTCCCTGCGAGGTGTTCCCGGCAAACGTGCTGTTTGAAGCAGTAATGTTGGTAAGGCTTTCGAGTTCTATCGCCCTGCCGTTATTGTTTAAAAATGTGGAATTGCTGACCGTGCAGCTCGAGGAATACTCCAGCTTGATAATAGAGGTAACAGTATTATGTGAAAAGGTGCTGTTGGTTATGGTGCGTGTTACGCCTGGTGTATAGGAGAAAAACAGCACATTGGGAGCAGTATTATAACTTACAACACAGTTGTTTATCTTAAAGGGCGATACACTAGTGCATACTAATATCAGCCTGTCGCTTGCAGTATTATTGATAAAAGTGCTGTCATTGATAGCAACGTTCCCGTAACCACAAAGGTGAACGGTTTTGCTGCCGGTATTTCCGGTAAACGTGCAATGAGAAATACTATTAAAGCTGCCTGAAAGAGCTGTTTTTCCGTTTTGTATGATAAAACCGTCTATTGCGGGAACAGCTTCAGTAGAGTCAATACAATTAACGCTGTTATTGCCGTCAACAATGGTCGGGTTGTTTGCCCAGTCACGCTGGTCCCTGGCGGTCTCAGTGCCTGCAAAGCCGCCATAGATGGATACTGACTTGTTAATCGTTATCTGGGAAGAAAGCAGGTACGTACCCTCCTTAACCCATATTTCATCGCCCGTGGGATTAGCAATATCAACTGCGCCTTGTATAGTATTACACGCGGTTTCCCAGCTTAGCCCGCAATCGCCGCAATCGCTGGCGCAGGTGTTCTGCGAGGCAACATCTACATAAATTGTTTTTGCCTCAGTCGGAACTGTAGCCAGGCATACTAGTATCAATGATGTTAAGGCAAAAAAGGAAATTTGTTTAATTAGATTTGCAGGTTTCATATAACTTTTTCACCTTAATAAAATTAATTTCTGTTGTTTTCTACATTACGCTGCCGCTGAAACCGCCGCAGGCCTGCGCCGGACCGATAATCTCCAGCACCTCATGCTCTGAAAAGGTAATCACCTCAGGCTTTTCAGGCTTTTTCTCTTCCATTATTATCGCAGTTCGTGTTTCGTCGTTAGCCGCTCGCCGTTCGAAAAAAACGCAGTGAGCAAAGAGCATGGGGAAAACCGGTTCCCAGTTTCCAGCTGACGGTTTTGAAAACCGAAAACCGTGAACCGGCAACCGTAAACCATATTTCATCTCACCTTTCACTTTCTTCTACTGCCTTCCCGCTCCATACACCTGCTGCACCCGCGCAGCAGCCAGGGACGTGTTGTATATCCGCAGTTGATAGGAACTTTTTTTGCGATGGGCAGACTATAAAACAGGCGCGGTTGTGTGTCAATGGAAATGGCGGCGCACGATGCGGGAAGGCATGGTCGGGTACTGAAGAGCGAGCGTGATTAAAAAGCTTGCGGCGCTGCGATCGATCTGATAATTATGCGTTAAGTAAATCGGCACGGCTGTTTTTGGGCGCAGCCGTGCCGTTCAGCCTTGAAGGATTTTTCTTATACATAGACTTCAAAGGGGTAATCGGAGTCAGTACAATCCTATGAAGACATATCATCTAGCCGCCGATGGCGGAACCAGCTGTCAGCGCGCATGGTGGAATCAACATGCCGCGCGCCAAGGCCCCAAAAGACGAAATGACCCGTGAAAACGCCTCTATAGTCTATTTTGATCTGGATCGGATCATGCCTGCTTTTTTCAGATGTGGACCGTAAAGCCAAGGATAGCATGGAGCGCCCGAATCTTCGGATATCCATGCGTGGACATACCGACAGCATGGGAACCGAAGAATGCAATGCGGCCCTGGCGAACCGGCGATCCCCGCATCGCATGCATTATGTGCTTACTACAGGCGTATCAATTGAGCGGATAACGACAATTGGCCCTGGGGAAACAAAGCCCATTCAGCCCGACCAGACATCTGAAGGGAAGGACTATCCCGAAGGCCGCGCCCAAAACAGGCGTGCCGAAATTCAAGAGGTGCCGGCCCCGTGAAAAGCCGCAAGGAGAAGCTAGCCTGTCAACTGGACAGGTTCGGATTTTTCGAGGTGATGGCCCGGTTCCCTCGCCCCGGACTTATCATTTTTGGCTATCATCGCATTCGGCCGGATCAGGCAGGGCAAACAAACGAATTTGATGATGACGTGTTCGGTCCAACCCAATCCCAATTTCGAATGCACGTGGATTGGCTGCGGAAGCATGCCCGGATCATCTCTGAAGACGAATTACTGAACATTCTCGCCACCAGGCGCCCCCCCAAGAAACGTTGCGTCATGCTTACTTTTGACGACGGATATCGGGATAATTTCAAACTGGCCTACCCGGTGTTGAAAGAGTATCAGGTGCCCGCCATGTTTTTTATTCCCACCTTATCGATTTCAAACCGAACCCTGGGATGGTGGGATATCATCGCCTATTGTATTAAAAATTCAAGAAAGGATGCCATCCACTACGATGGGCAGACCCTTCTCCTCAAGTCCGATAAGCAGGCGGCCAAGATTTTTTTTCTTGAAAAGATGAAAGCGACCGCGTGCGGTCATACCGCGGATTTGCTGGCACGGCTGGCCGATACCTGTGAAGTCGACTTTCCCTCGCGGGCAATCCAGGACGCGCAATTGATGACATGGGATCACATTCGTGAGATGGCCCTGGGGGGAATGGGTATCGGATCACATGGGCATACCCATAGGGTCATGGCTACGTTGCCGCGCGATGTACAAGAAGAGGAAATGCGGCTATCTAGAGAAATTCTCGCGACCAAACTGGACATACCGATCCGGTCGATCGCGTATCCCGTTGGTGATTACACGCATTTTACTCACGAAAGCAAAGACATCGCCCGAACATGCGGCTATCAGTTAGGCTTTTCCTTCAATACCGGTTATACCAGCTGGGAAGGCAGTGACCATTTCAATATGCGCCGTCTGGGCGGGCCGGAAGACCTCGGGATGATTAAAGGAATCGTTACCCTGCCGAAGGTTTTTACGCGGGACAGCAAAAAAAATAAACGAGGGGAGCATGGAACTTAGAGTCATTCAGACCCTGGATGATTTTGTATCTCTTCGCCACAGATGGCCGGTTCCGGATACCACTGTCGCCGGGAGCGGGATTTTTTTAAGCTATGATTGGTTTTACTGCTGCCTGTGTTCTTTCCGGAAAGACAAGATCTTGAATATCATAGTTGCAGAGGACGGGGCCGAGATTATCGGCCTGGCCCCGTTTTGGATATTTCAATCTAAAACAAGAGGCGTTCCGGTTCGCACAATGAGTTTTATCGTCGTCCCCGATACCCCCTGGGTCGATTTTGTGATCAGACAAGGAAAGCAAAAGGAAACCATCGAAATCTTCATGAAGCATGTTGCCGCAACGCAGCGACACCTCTGGGATAGTTTGGAGTTGTCGCGATTTTCGATGAAATCGACCAATTATGCCATCCTCAGGGATGTGATAGCCACCATGGGCTTGAAATCGTATCAGGGGTTCAAAAACCAGATTCCATACCTGGAGATACGAGAAGACTGGGATACGTTCATCAATCAAAAAAGCAAGAATTTTAGAAAAAGACAACGCAATATCGCCAACAGCATAGAGAAGATGGGTGATATAACCACCGAAATCATCGCCCAGGGATCGGTTGAAAAAGTCCTGCACGACATTATGCTGGTATCCGGGCATTCATGGAAAAACAAGGCCGGAGTCGCTATCCCAAATTCGAGGGAATCCATTCATTTTTTTTGAGTGTTTAACGTCTATGGCGATGGCTCGGGGATGGCTGGACGTCTGGATATTGAAAAAAAGGGGGCATCCGGTCGCCTTCGAGTATCATTTGATGTCCGACAACCGCATACATTCGCTGCGCAGTGATTTCGACGAAACGTATCGAGATATTTCCCCGGGTTATTTGCTTTTATCCGCAATAATTAAAAATGTATTTCAGAAAGGCTGCAGCGAATTTCATTTAGGACCGGGCGCGCATGAGTATAAATTTGATTGGACCAATCGTGTTCATGAACAAGATAGCATCACTATCTCTAACAATACCTGTGCCGGGATCGCGGTCTGGTTCATAGAGGCCCGGATAAAGCCGGCGGCCAAACTGATTCGCGACCGCCTGCTTCGATTACAAGGCAAAAGGGCATGATATACCTAATGCAACTACTTGCTCTCCTCGGGATTTTTTTTACTATGCGCATCCATTTGACAACGGTCCTCAGCCGTGAATGACTTGCCGCTTTATTGTTCGGGCTTGGCAGCCGGAAGAGTTTTCGGTCCGGGTTTGCAAAATATAATCATAATCGAAAATGAACGAATGATAAAAACAGGCAGGTATCGCTCCACATCGTTACCACGACGGTATTTCGCCCTTGGCGCATGGCTGGTGGAGAAAAAAGCAAAACCCGTGTACAATTGCTTGACAAGAAAGTTATTCAATAAACATCCGGCCTCCAAGGTATCCCAAAAGAATAGCCATTAATATATAAACGGTCATGCCGGCCTTGATTGGGATAACGAGACCCATGGAAAAGAAACCAGGATCAATCGATCAGATGCGGATGCTCTTGCTCATCAATTGGCCGGAGTCAGGTGAATGGTATTTTTTATCGCGTCTGAAGAAAGAAACCGGCCACGTAGCAGTTCTGCAGCCTTTTAGATGGAAAGTATTTCAAAACAAAAAACTGAACCGCATCAACATCTATCTGTCTGAATTTTACCTGCCGATCATCGCGTTTTGCATGCGCAAAAAATTTCATGCGGTAGTGAGCTGGCAAATGCGCCTGGGCATATGTTATGGAATCTTGAATGCCTTATTCCCGCGAGCGGCTACTCCGCATATCATCCAGGATTTCCATATCGATCCGGCCAGAAGAGATTGGAAATATACATTGCGCCTTATGCTCCTGGCCATGGCAATTCGAGGCATAGATTTTTTTCTGTGCACCTCCACCCATGAAAAAGACGCGTATTCCAAACGATTCGGTATCCCATCCGAGCGCATTGCCTTTTTACCCTATTCACCGCCCCCCGGTTATGTGTCCCTTCGCAGCGTCCCCAGAGGCGACTATCTTTTCGCATATGGAAACAGTGACAGGGATTTTGATACGCTGATCCGGGCCGTGGGCCATCTGGACATCCGCGTGATCATCCTTTCACGGAAATTCAGGCCCGCAGCACCCCTGCCTCGCAATGTCGAACATATGTATTGGTCCGTACCGGAATCACAATTGATCCACTATATCGCGGGCGCCCGGGCGGTGATCCTGCCCATCACGCATCGTTTCGTGGCGGCCGGACAGGTCGCCATGATGGAAACCATGGCTTTGGGCCGGCCTTTAATCGTATCGGCCAATGTCGCCACGGTAGAGTATGCGATTGATGGTCAAACCGCCCTGTTTTTTGAACCGGGAGATGCTGATATGCTTTCGCGGCATATTCGATATCTCGTTGAAAACCCTGAAACCGCGGAGGAAATCGGACGGCGCGCCCGGCAAACCATGGTGGGGCAACCGGACCTGGAAGTCGATGTTTTTATCAAACTCTTACAGCAGACGATTGCATGATCTCAAACGATCCGCGCTTAAAAAAGAGCTTCGATCCAAGCGTGACAAACTGGTTCAACGTTCTTCATGATATGCGCGCATGCCATATTCTGAAGCTGGGAACCGGATCTGAAAACACCATACAGTCAATTCTTGCATGGGGATGCACATCCCTGGTGTGCGTCGGGCCTCCATCCGATGTTTCGCATCCTGCACTCAGCTGCTTTGGCGCGCTGGAAGAAATACACGGCTTTTCGTTTGACATCTGCCTGATCGATGAATTCGAGGTGCTCAAACGCAAAAGCAAAGGCCAGCTGATGGCATTGCTGGCTCAGATTTATACAAGGCTCTCGCATGAAGGCGTCCTGATGATCGGCCTGCCGAACGGGATAGGGGACTTGGCTTTAAAACGCGCATTGAATTTTTGTCTGAAAACCTCCGGCTATACGGCCATTGACACGTATTATTGCGAACCTGAATTTCAACGCCCATGGGTCATCTTCCCCGACGCTATGCCAAAAATTCAGTATTTCAAGCTGTTATTTGGCATGTTCTATATCGAACCAACCTTAAGAAGGTATCTGAAGGCCTTTTTCAAGACATGTTCGGCTGTATTTTTACCGACCGTGAGTTCTCTTGTGGGAACCATGCTGGTCGCGCACAAACACATTGATAAACATGTTGTCAGCGATGGTGTGCCATTGCGTTTTGCGGAAGCCGGTCTCTCCAGGAATACGCCGGGGCATTGTGTATGGCTGGCCAAGGCCCATGAGGGCAAACATCTGGCCTTTGTGATTGGCGAATCAAAAAAAAATGCGCCTGTTTCGGCCGTGGCCAAACAAATCAGCGTCGCTTATTCGGGGTCCGATACGATCCGGCAGGAGCATAGAAATTTACAGATGCTCGTACCTTTTTCAGAAGATTTTAAGCGCCATGGCTTTGTCATACCCCGGCCCATCGGCTATGCGCTCCTGCAAGGGAAACCCTTATCGCTCGAAACCGGACTTTCCGGTCAACCGCTGGCCCGGTTAAAGCACGGATGGCTTCGTGACCCCGTGGTTTTGGCCCGACACGTGAATCGACTGGTTTCTATCCTGATCCATGTGCATGATGCGCTGACGCGCCGGTTGCGCGACAGCGCCAGCGTTATTCCTGATCGTTATTATGAAAATTCTTCAAACTTGCCAGACGCGTATTCCCAGGCGCCCGTAAGAAACGCCGGATATCGGGGCATGGTTCAGCATGGCGATTTTACCGATGTCAATATCGTATATGACGAGAATAAGGATCTTTGGGGAATATTTGATTGGGAGTGGATGGGAACCGGGTTTCCACCCTTTTTCGATCTCTATTTTTTGCTGGCCTCTCTGGGGTTTCGCAGCACAACGGCAGGCGATCTCGATCATCTGGGTAACTATCGCCAGTCCATGATCGAGACCTTTTACTCCAAAAACTGGTTCAGCGATCTGGCCGTATCGATGATTACGACGTATGCCCGCTTTTTCGATGTGCCGGTCGAAAAATGCCGTGATTATTTTTGGGATTTCCTGTTGTTTCAATACAACAAGCACCGCTTGGACTACCAAAGCCCGGGCTACACCGAACTGTTCGAAAGCATGCTGGCCTATGCAATTGCTCACCCGCATGCATTTATCATGTCGCAATAAACCGTATGAATCGAACCTATTCACTGAGAGAACGGGCGTTTTACCTTCTGATCGGCAAGATCATTGCTTTTGTCCTCAACATAGCTGTCCCCGTTGTCCTGGTGCGCCTGCTTTCCCAGCAGAACTATGGTTTTTATCAGCAATTTTGGCTGATGAGCCTGACCGTAACGCCGATGCTGGCGTTCGGCATTCATAACAGCCTGTTTTATTTCTACCCTACGAGCCGCGGGCAAGAGGACAAAACAGCGCTGCTGTCCCGAACGTTTTTCAGCCTTTTGGGAATGGCCGTCATCGGTCTCTGCGCGGCTGTTATCCTGAAATCCCATATAATCGGTCTGCTGAAGTGCGTGGAGCTCGATCAGTTTTACTGGGCGCTTATTCTGCACATTTTTTTTTCAGTCGTTTCCGCCTGTCTCCAAAATCTCTTTTTGATCGAAGGCAAAGCCACCAGGTCCATGTGGTTTGAGATATATAACCAGCTTAGCCGCGCCGTTATGCTCATTTTCGCGGTTCTCGTTTTTCATACCGTCTCCGCGGCCGTCTGGGCGCTTGTAATCCAGGCCCTGATAAACTCGGCATATTTGTTTGCCTATTTGCTGTATCATTACCGCATCGATATACGCACAATCCGGTTTTCTGACCTCATGGCCCAAATTAAATATGTTTTGCCCATGGGGCTGGGTGCAATTGTCGGTACCATCGGGGATCAAGCCGATAAATTGATCCTTACCGCCTTGTTCACCACCAGGGACTACGCTCTTTATTCTGTGGGGAATTTCCGTATCCCCATTATCGCGACACTGTATGAAACCGTCGGAGATGTCATTCTTACACGGATCAGCGAATACTCAAAAGCGCCGCACGGCAAGCTCCTGGCGCTTGAACTGTATAAAAAAATGCTGCGACTGAATGCGATGGTAACGATTCCAATCATCGTATTTTCAATTACATTTGCCGGCCCCATCATTACATTTCTTTTCGGCGACAACTATCAGGAAAGCGTGAATGTGTTTCGCGTCACGCTGTTGATTTTCTTTTTTCAAATGCTTGGTCACGGATATATCCTCCGGGGATATGCCCAGACAGGCCATATACTTCTCTCCAATCTTTTTAAAATGGCTTTTTCGATCTGCTGCGGTTATTTCCTGATTAAACACTATGGAATCAAGGGGGCGGCGCTTGCCTATACCATCGCTTTTTCTTTAAATTCCGTAATCCAGTTGAACAAAGGAAGGCAAATCCTCGGCGTGCCCTGGAGCACCTTTTTCCCATGGCGCGATTTCGTCGTCATCGGCCTTATCAGCGGAGGAGGCGCTATCGTTTCGGCCTTATGTTACTTTATCCCTCTGCACAAGATGGTGCTGATCCTGGCGGCGGGCCTGATGTACTGCACGATTGTCGCCGTCATGCTCATGAAGCGGGGCTATATTACCCAAGAGATGATCGCGCGGGTCAAAACAGCGCTTGGGATACGGGCGACCACAACCTAGGTGCGGACAGGCCCTGGAAATAAAACGCTTCAGCCCGCCATGGCAGAGCATTGCACGGAATTCCACGGCCGTTATTGATCCGTCTGTCATCCCGGCCCCTTCGGCTTCGCTCAGGCCAGGCGCCGGGAGAGATCGTATTGAAAAAAGAAAGATTTCTCGCTTCGCCCGCAATGCCCCCGTGGTTGCATGATTGTGTTACATGCTCTCGTTGAGACGTTCGCTCTGTGCGCCGCACTGATCCCGCACCGGCGGGACGGATGCGGCGAAACAAGGCATCCGGACTTTTTACGGGGGGCAATAAAAAAGCCCCTTCACATTGAAGGGGCTTTGCGTAGTACGGATTGAACCGAGCGGCTGATTACACGATGCCGTTTGCAAGCATGGCTTTTGCAACCTTCAGGAAGCCGGCGATATTGGCGCCGGCAACATAGTCTCCCTTGGTGGCGTAAGCCTCAGAAGCATCCATACAGGCCTTGTGAATGCTTTTCATGATACCGTGCAGCCTGCTGTCGACTTCTTCACGGGTCCATGAAAGCCGCAGGCTGTTCTGCGACATTTCAAGGCCGGAGGTTGCAACGCCGCCCGCATTTGCCGCCTTGCCGGGCCCGAAAAGCATGTTGGCATCTTTGTAAATTTTAACGGCTTCCGGAGTGGATGGCATGTTAGCGCCTTCGGCTACGCAGATGCAGCCGTTTTTGACCAGCGCGGCTGCATGGCTGCCGTCGATTTCATTCTGGGTTGCCGAGGGAAGGGCGACATCTACCTTAATGCCCTGGCTCTGGATGACGTCCCAGACACTCTGGCCTTTGAAACATGCGGCCTTGGGATACTTCTCGGCATACTCGCTGATCCGGCCGCGGCGGACGTTTTTCAGCTCCATAATATAGTTGAGTTTTGCGGCATCGATGCCCGCCTCGTCGATAATGGTGGCATTGGAATCGCACACCGAAATGCAGGTGCCGCCGAGCTGGTTGACCTTTTCGATCGTGTACTGGGCGACATTGCCCGCGCCGCTGACAGCGACTTTTTTGCCCTTAAAATCAAGGCCGCGCGTGGCAAGCATTTCCGCTGCGAAATATACGCAGCCGTAGCCGGTCGCCTCGGGCCGGATGAGGCTTCCGCCGTATTCGAGGCCCTTGCCGGTCAGCACGCAGGTGTGCTCGTTGCGGATCTTTTTATAATAGCCGTTCATGTAGCCGATTTCGCGACCGCCCACGCCGATGTCACCGGCCGGCACGTCGGTATCCGGGCCGATATGCCGGTACAGCTCGCGCATCAGGGCCTGGCAGAAACGCATGACTTCCATGTCCGATTTGCCCTTGGGGTCGAAGTCCGATCCGCCCTTGCCGCCGCCCATGGGAAGCGTGGTCAGCGAGTTCTTGAAGATCTGCTCAAAGCCCAGGAACTTCAGGATGCTGAGATTTACCGACGGGTGGAAGCGCAGGCCGCCCTTGAACGGACCGATGGCATTATTGAACTGTATGCGATATCCGCGGTTGACCTGAACTTCGCCCTTGTCATCGACCCAGGGAATGCGGAAGATAATGACACGCTCAGGCTCAACGATGCGTTCATAGATCTTTGCCTTTACAAATTCGGGATGCTTTTTTACGGTGGGCTCAAGTGATTCGAGCACCTCCTGCGCAGCCTGATGGAATTCAAGCTGGTTCGGGTCCTGCTGCTTGATTTTGTCAAGAACTTCGCTGATTACAGACATTTTTTGCCTCCACGCACTGGATTGTCGGTTTGGCTGCACGGCCGCTGCCGTTGCGGTATGCAGCATATTTTGTTGACTGTCATACTGCCGATTAAGGCAAATCGATGCCGTCAAATCGGCAAATGATTGCCTTTGTTTCAAGACATTCTAGCGGTAAATTTTAAAATAGTCAATTAATATTAAATAGTTATACTATAGCTATCTGAACGCTGCATTAAATTATTGGCAAAATTGCCTTTTTAAATTTGTTATAACGGAATTTTTGCCGTTTTATAGGCATGCCGGATTGTGATTAATTTTAAAAAATGGTTTGTATAGCCTTATCTTTTTTGTTACCTTGCGCTGTAGCGCCCGTTTCCAGCTCGTGGAAGCGGCAATTGCACATCAGTTTTTGCAGCAATTACACGGAAAGGTTTTGCCGGAATGCTTGAAAAAACGACCAGGAAAAAAAATGCCATCCTGAGCATCCTGAAAGATATGGACAGGCCGCTGCGCAGTTCCCGTATCGCCCAGGAAATGCTCGCCCAGGGGCATGACATCAGCGAACGCACGGTGCGCCTCTACCTGCAGGACATGTGCGACGCGGGGCTTATCGAAAAGGCCGACAAGCGCTGCCATCGCATCACCGACCGGGGCCTGATCGAACTGGAGACGACCAACACGATTGAGCGCGTGGGGTTTCTTTCCGCAAAAATCGATCAAATGACGTACCGGATGAACTTCGATCTTGCAACGCGGACCGGCTCTGTCGTGGTAAATACCACGCTGGCTGATCCCCGTCAGGTGCACAGCTGCCTGCCCATGATCCATAAAGTCTTTGCCGACGGCTATGCCATGGGCAATCTCATCACGTTTCTGGGCCCCGGCGAACGCATAGGCCAGCTGACCGTGCCGGAAGGCATGATCGGCATCTGCACGGTCTGCTCCATCACCATCAACGGTGTGCTGCTGCACCACGGCATTCCCGCGAACTCCCGCTTCGGCGGCGTGCTCGAGCTGCGCGACAGGAAACCCGTGCGCTTCGTCGAAATCATCATGTACGACGGCACCAGCATCGATCCGCTTGAAGTATTCATCAGAAGCGGCATGACCAACTATCTCGGCGCGATCAAAACCGGCAACGGCCGCATCGGCGCGGGCTTTCGCGAGGTTCCGTCCGAAAGCCGGGACCGGGTGGAGGAGCTTGCCGAAAAGCTGCGGCAGGCAGGGCTCGGGGCATTCATGTGCATCGGCAGGCCGGGCCAGCCGGTGCTGGACATTCCGGTCAGCGAAGGCCGCTCCGGCGCCATCGTCATCGGCGGGCTTAACCCGGTGTCCATACTGGAGGAAACCGGCTACCGCGTCTATTCACGCGCGCTGTCGGGGCTTATCGATTTCGGCAGGCTTTTTCACTACGATGAAATGGAGCACAGGCTGCGGGAATTCTGGAAGGGGTGAGGTGCTCCGGGCCGACATATCCGGAAACGATACGCTGCCGCGCATCAGAACAGAAAAATCGGATACGTATCGGGATTTTTCCCGAAGCAGGTGACATCGTCGATTTTAGCGACCTTCGCGCCCTTCAGCAGCGCGTACAGCGTGCGCTCGACCCCGATGCCGCCGCCCATGGTCTCCGGAAAATACGGTTTGCCGTCAGCGTCCTTCATGGCCACGGCGGTCAGGAACGGGCCGTAGCCCTGCATGCTTTCGATATTTTCAAGCACGCCGTCCCTGAACACCGGCGCCTCGGAAATGATGCGGTTGTCGAGCAGGCGCTGCACGATCGGCTCATACAGCCATTCGCGGACCGCCCCGGACAAAATCTCAAGCGCGGGCGTATGCGTATTCGTGTCCCGCAGGAGCGATTTCGCGCAGATATCGTAGTTGTAGACCATGTCCGACGTGAATGCATCGAGCGGCACCTTTGAACCATCGGGCAGCAGGTACGGGTAGATCAGATCGTAGTTTTCCCGCATCAGGCCGGTTATCCAGAAGAACTGCCCCCGGATGTCCTCCCCGGCCCTGGCCTCAAGCCCCGCCTTGCCGTACTTTTTAATGCTGTCGGTGAGTTTCAGGCGGGGGAACGGCTGCGCGGGTACCTCGATCGCAACGCCGAGCGTCTTGAGCTCGGTCTCGTTTTTCTCCGCGATGCGCGTGCAGGCCGCGATGATCATACGCTCGAAAAAATCGATGATCCGCTCGTAGTCCTCGCGCAGGATCTCCTGCACCTTCTTCGGTTCGTTCATATAGGCCGCAAGATCGAGCCCCCGGTTGCGCCGCAGCTCGATGTCGATCTGCGAAAAATCAATCAGGTACTTGCCGCGCTGCTTGCGGTAGGGGCTTTCGAGCTCAAGCCGGATATTGGGCGAATCCACAAAAATACCCTTGATCGCCGGATTGAAGCACGCCAGGAACTTCGAATAGATCATCGAATGCGTTGAAACATAGGGCATGCCCTTGTAATGGATCGTGGGCACATGCTCAACGTCATGGGCTAGCGGATCGGTCACGGGGCTGAGCTGCACACGCTCAAGATTCACCAGGCCTTCATCAATGAGGAAATTCTGGATCGCGCCCACCATGCTCGTGCGCACCGCCATTGCGGCCGGAAGCGTGTCGTTCATCCAGTTGCGCACATAGTTCTGCCGGATGAATTCTTCCAATGAACTGCCGGACTGAACGATCGCCGCCTGGAAACGGAATAATTCCTCACCGATTGACGCCATGGTATCTCCCTCATCTCAAACGTTGGCCTTCATGCCGGCCCGGCCGGAGGCGGGCCGCAGGCGAACATGATAATTCAACCCGTAACATAATGCAACCCCCCGCCCGCTCAAAGGACCGCGTTCTGCGCAGCGCGGCGCCTGGTGCCCGGCATGAACCCGCTGCTCGTAAAAATAATCGAATACTATGAACGCTTCAGAAAACAAAACAAGCGGGATTGTCGCTCCGTACGCTGCCGGCCCCGGTCAATTTTAAAAAATTCTGACCGGGGAACCCGGCATACTGTCTGAGCGGGAGATCCCTGCGAGAACCCTGACAGTGGAGAAGCCTGCTTGTTCCCCGCCGCAGCAGGGCCGGCAAGGGGTTGCATGGCAACCCTCGGTTGTAACCAT
Organism: uncultured delta proteobacterium; assembly: GCA_903881505.1. GTDB lineage: Bacteria > Desulfobacterota > WTBG01 > CAIYCZ01 > CAIRTM01 > CAIRTM01. The sequence goes on from CAIRTM010000095.1 coordinate 19,360, forward strand.
GGAGAGCACACGGCAGGTGCAGGCTCACACTTCTTCCAGGCCGTCGTCGTCGTTTTTAGCGGGCGCCACCGCCTTCTTGGGCATGATCTTCCTGTAGACCCGCTCCGGCTCCGCTTTCGTGCCGTCAACCGTCAGGAGATCATCGACGGCAATGCCGAACAGCCGTTCGTTTTCACGCAGATAGGGCTCGATGAGATGCCAGTCCTCATCGCTGAGCTCGGCATATTGACCGCCGTTTAACTGCTCCTCTACCAGCCTGCGGTGCGGGTCCCTGACGTAAATAGCGCCGCCCGAGGCGAGCGAAAATATATTCGAGCCGGGATACGGTGACTCATACTCCCTGATGCTGCCGTCCCGGTCGTCAAAGCCGATACCGTTAAGCACCACGAAGCCGCCGCCCGTGAGCGGGTCGCCGGCCATGAACGATTCGGCAAGATAATCAAGGGCGGTGCCGTTGATGACCACCCGCGGCCTGCCCACGGCATTGATAAGCGGCCGGCCGGCTGCATTGCCCATAATATAGGCCGCGCCGCCCTTGGCTCCGTACATGAACGTCTGGCCGACATCACCGTATACAACGAGCTTGCCGCCTTTCATGATCTGGCACAGCTGGTCCTGGGCATTGCCGTGCACGTGAATTTCCAGGCCGTCGATACCCGATGCCAGATAATCTCCCGATGAGCCGTAGACGTCGATACGCACGCCTTCGGTCGCCGGCCCGAAGCCGCAGCCCGTAAAGCGCTGGCCCCGGTATTTATACACAATGAACCGGCGCCATCCGAGCCTGTACGCCGCTACTATCAGGACCGCATCGCACAGATCGCCCTCGGGTTCGAACTTTTCGGCATCGACAATAAGGACCGCATCCTCCCTGAGCGGCGCGCGCAGGTTTTTCCGGGTATCGAAATCGATATGGCTGTATTGCGAACCTGACTTCTCGGTTATGTTCGTCGTGGCGGCAAAAATCGCGTCCAGGCTTGCCTTCAGCACATGCAGCAGTGATCCCCGCTTAACCGTTCCGGTGTTGAAGCGCCGGTCACTGAGCATGGTGAGCGCCTCGATGGCGATCGCTTTACTGGCGTCGCCCTGGCCTGCCAAATGCTCGATTGCCTTAACAGTGCGGGCGCATGCCTCCGGGCCGCAGTCCCTGAATTCGCCCGTAACAGAGGCGAACACGGCTGCAGAACCCTGCTGGAACAGGGGAGCAAGCCTGCCGGCTGCTGCCCGTATATCGGCATCGTCCGCGGATGGGGCCACCGCGCAGATCTGCTGGTCGCGGGGCGTGGTTATCACCTTGCCGAACTTATCCGTGCAGATCAGCTTTTTGCCGCCGCTGCCGTCGTCAACCAGGCTGAAGATAAATGAGCCGCCGTCGGTATGGCTGCCGCCGCGGGCGTTCCAATACTTGTCCGCGATGGGCCTGAAACGCGCATCCTCGCGCTCAAGGGATATCAGCGTCGCGTCAATAGCCTGCTTCTCGGAACAGATAAGGCCGATCTGCACCTCGCCTTCCTGAAGAGCGAACACCTGGGGGCGCAGCATGGCCGTGTCGGTGATCCCGATAAGCTGGAGCGCCTTGTCCTGTATATTGTTCCGGGCGATAATAAAAAACCAGGGCCCGTCGGGCGAAGCATTAACGTGGTGGGTCTGTATGGCCTTATACACCGCCTGCTTATCCGCGGGCAGCATGTCAAAATCCATCTCCGAAGTGGGCGCCAGCGCTTCGATCAGGTATTCAAGCGGATATTTGTACACGCGGCTCCACAGGTCAAGCATCAGGGCCGCCTCTTCCGTATCGGTCAAAAACAGTGGAATATAATTGCGCTGCTTGAGGTACTCGCTGACGGACTGGTAATTGGCAAAATCCCCGTTATGCACCAGGGCCTCGTTCAGCGCGCTGAATGGATGGCAGCCGCCCGGATGCCAGACCCTGCCGCGGGTCGGATAGCGCTGATGGGCTATCCAGGCATGGGCCTTGAAGTCCTCGAGCTTGTAATATTTCACCACGTTTTCGGCATAGCCCACGATTTTAAGTATCATCATGTTGCGGCCGTGCGACATGACGAAGGCCTTCTTTTCGCCGAGGGAGGCATAGTATTTCGTATTGATCCGGAAGCTGTTGCGGTATACGAACTCGTCTTCGGCCTCGCGGCGCTCCAGCGCTTCAAACCCGTTGTCGCTGATGAACCGGTCAAGGACGCCCTCCTGTACCCGGACGAAATAGCGCATGATCTCCGGCGGCCTGACATCAAGGCCGATGCTGCGGTAATCATCGATATGCGCGAGCTTTTCAGATGCATCGACGGTGAAATACGGGGTGATGAACTGCTGCTCGATCTCAGAGGCGACCGACTCGTCCAACAGGGCGATGTGCAGCATATAGTCGTCATCGAGAACCTGCCGCGGGACGCCCATCGCTTCGGGTATGAATCCCACTGCCGCTATGCCGCCGCCCTTGCCGTTGCCGCGGTTATGCATCTGCGCGGAGGGCTCGAAAATATTTTTACCCGTCACCGGTATGGAGCTTATGAAGCCGGTAACCCCGCATCCGCCTTCCTCTTCCGTATTCCGGGCAAGCCGGGGCACCTGGCTGCAGAGTCCGGCGCGGGTCGAAAGGATCTGTTCTGCTCTGTTCATTATATGAACTCCGATATAAAATTTCATCGGTACGGGCGGTTCGCGAACCGCCCGTGCCATTATTCATTTTTAGCTGTAGTCCACATGCTCGAGCAGGTCGGTGCGTCCGACGAGCTCGGTAACGCTCTTCATGCCCATGCGCTGCAGTATATCGACCAGCTGAACATTCCAGGCATGGTAGAGATTGGTCAGGCGCTGCGTGGCCCACTGGTCGTCGAAAAGGTCGGCGAGCTCGGAGTCGGTCGAGGCGATGCCGCGGGCGCATCCCCGGCCCGATTCGCAGTTGCCGCAGCGCACGCATTCAAGGGCGACCATTTCCGCGGTGCCGATGACAGCGCCGTCGGCGCCCAGGCAGATCGCCTTGGCAAGATCATGGGCGGTGCGGATGCCGCCCGAAGCAATCAGGGTCACCACGTCCCGCGCGCCTTCGTCCCTGAGAAAATTGTGTACCTTCGGGATCGCGTATTCGATGGGCATGGCGATGTTCTTCTTGGCGATATCGGGAGCTGCGCCCGTGCCGCCGTAGCCGCCGTCGATATGAATGATGTGTGCTCCGGCATAGTAGGATCCGACCGCGACCATGTCGACGTCATTGGGCGTTGAGACCTTCACCGACACCAGCGCCCTCGGATTCATCTCCTTGATCCAGTCGATGTGCTTTTTATGGTCTTCAATCGAATAGACCGAATGAAAGGGAAAGGGCGAAAACAGCGGCGTGCCTTTGACCGCCTCGCGCATGCGCGCAACGCTTTCCGTGTTCTTCTCGCCCAGAAGATGGCCGCCCAGGCCCGGCTTGGCCCCTTGCGCGTATTTGAATTCGACGATCTTGACCCGCTGGATCGTTTCCTCCCTGACGCCGAAGAGCCCGGTTGCGACCTGCGTGATTACGTGGTCGTCATAGGGGTGGAGCATTTCCGGATAGCCGCCTTCGCCCGTGCAGGTGAAGGTATTCCAGATTGTTGCATTGCGCGCCTTGGAAAGCATGGTCGCAAGGCTCACCGAGCCGAATGACATGCCGCCGCCGTAGACGGGCGTGGAGATCACCACCTCGGCCCGTCCATCGTCCCTGCGGTTAAGCCGTATCGCCGTTGATATTTCCTCGCGTTCAACCAGGGGCGGATTATCAGGAAATTTCAGGCGCAGCTTGTCAAACCCGCCGCCGGAATTGCCGATGTGATAGCCCAAGTCTGTGCGCTCGGGCGGATATCCCGTTTCCGCCATGATCCAGGTCGCGACAATCATGTCGGATGTCCAGCGGCAGTCCCCGAGGGCATCGTACATCGGATTGAGCGAAAGGCTCAGGGCCTTGCGCGGGCAGCGGTACACGCAGTAAAACTCGTCATTCTTGCGGCACTCATAGCCGATGCATTTATAGTCGATGGGCGGCCGCATTTTATTGTGTCCTTCAATGCGCTCGTGCACGCCGTAGGGGCAGCTGTTGGCGCACATGCCGCAGTTAATGCAGGCATCAGAGCGGGTGACCTTGTATTTGGGCACCTGGTGCTTAAACCGCGATGGCATTGGCTTTATAATAACGCTGTCTGGTTTCATACGTTTGCCGATTCCTGCTTCTGAAATAGTTTACCGAACGTTTCCCTGTCGATTTCGTCAAAGAAAATGGCCCTGCCGGTCTCGCCGCGCAGCCTGCGGGCCTCGCGGATGCCCATGGCCCCCATGACCTCAAGAAGCTGCGAGTGCCAGGCTCCCATCAGGTTGACGATCCGCTGACGCGCGATGCCGACCGGTATTTTTTCAATACCTTCGGGCATAACGATTTTTCTCGCGGGCTGCTGATACACGAAGGCCCCCAGCGCTATGAGCAGCGGCAGGCCGATGGCGGTCAGGTCGGCGCCGCAGAGCAGGGCCTTGGGTACATGCTCTGCCATGCCGATGCCGCCGGATGCGATAATCGAGATTTCATCCCGCATGCGCTCGTCGATAAGACGCAGGTGGACAGCCCGGATGACATCCTTGATGTAGCGCTCGCCCTGCACTTCCATACCGCAGTAGTCGGCGGCAATATGGATGATTTCCACCCCGGCTTTTGTGAGCTGCACGATCGTATCTTCAACGCCGGTGGCGGCATTGATCCGCACGATGACGAGGGCGGAGCTGATGTTTCTCACTGACCGGCGAACAGCGGCAAAATTTTCCAGTAACGCGCCGCTGTACTCAAGCGCAATAACGCGGGCACTCTGTATCAAAGCGGTGTTGGCTCCGATAGAATCAGGGGTCATCAGCGGTATAATGTGCTGCATGTGCCGCTGCATGTCCGGGCTGATTTCAGCGGACGGAAAAATCGCAAAGGAGCCGAGTGCTTCCGCTGCCGTTACCATCGCGTTTTTAACATTGGACGTCAGAAGGTCGGATGCCGGAATGTCAAACACTATGGGCAGCGGCACGTCGACCACATTGAAAATTTTTGAAACAAGCGCGCCCGAACCGTCGAACTCCAGATGGTTGAGCTTCCTGCCCAGCTCCACGGCAGTGCTGATGTACTCGCGGCCGTGAATGCCGTCGCGGGTGGGCCGGACAATCTCGGACATGTCGGTCCACATGCCGTCAAAGCCCGGGCCGGTAAACGGACCGCGATACCCGGCGCCCGACACGGGCACCTTACCGTCTTCAGCCTGTTTCCAGATGGACAGGAACATGTCCGGCTTCCAGTACGCTCCGCCCAGGGCCTGAAAATCAGGCTCGAGTCCCTTTGCCAGCGCGCCGCGCGGGCACTCCTGTATGCAGCGAAAGCAGTTCCTGCAGGCAACCATGTACGGATCGGCTATTTTCCTTATATCCTGCTCCGAGCGCTTGTGGGCCTCGTAAATACAGACCTTGGTACACTTGCCGCAGTTGATGCAGTTTTCGCCCCGCGTAATCTTGAACTTGGGGATCAGTTTTACGTTCAGGGGCGTCGGCTTGATGTCAATGTGATATTTTTTCGGCATACTCGTTCAAACCCGGTATTGAGATTGGTTTCATGAGGTCAGTCCATGCACTTTTTATGAATTCCGCTCGACCATGTCCCAGTATTCCTTGCTGGCATCCACGGTTTTCAAAAAATCCTTTATTTTTTCTTCCGGCCGGGGAAATTGTGTTGCGAGCCTGCGTTCCAGGGCGTCCCAGAGCGTCATCAGGTCGAGATTGGTCTGGCAGATTTCCTCGCAGGCCCGGCAGTGCATGCACATATAGGCATTTGCCGCCTCTTCAGCCGTGACAGGCAGGCCGGCAATAAGTTTTTTTGCAAGCTCGACTTTTCCCTTGGCGCTGACAGCCTCGTTTTTCAGAACCAGGTAGGCCGGGCACACGGCCATGCAGTTGCCGCATTTGGCGCAGGCGTGGGTGCTGAGCTCAAGGTCCAGGGAATCGAGCTTTTTGTCCTTGCCGAAGACCATCGTGGCGATCGGGCCGAAAAGGGGCGACAGCAGTATCAGCAGGCGCATCGACAGGCTGAAAACGGCGGGATGGAACAGCAGCGCCGGGAGATTCATGAACTTGGAACCCACGCGCAGATATTTGCCCGGATTCATGATGCCATGGGGATCAACTTTTGCTTTGTATGCACGGATATCATGGCGGCGTTCCGGGTCCAGCAGGTGATTGACAAAGGCGGCATTCCAGATCCCGAGGCCGTAGGGCTGCGCGCCCAGGGAAACGGCTGCCTGCGTGAGCATGGAGACAAGCGGCATGTGCACCATGTATTTCAGCTTGCGCGAGTCGCACAGAAAGGTCGTCATGATGAGCGCCCGGGTCTGGTCAAGGATGTAGGAGTCGATGCAGATCTCGACGCCGTAACAGCCGCCGAGCTTTTTTGCTTTTGCTATGAAAGCCGCTGCATCGGCTATGGGCAGGATCACCTCGCTTGCCAGTAGCGTGGGGCCCAGGCGCTTTGCCTTCATGCCGAACAGGCGCTCGTTCCACAAATAGGATGCCGCATAGGCAGGGGACTGGGAATCAGCGCCGTACTGCTGTATAAGTCCCAGGAACTGCTGCTCATCAGCGGTGTTTGAAAACTCTACCAGCACGCCCGCCTCTTCCTTGAAGATATTGGCATGCAAAATTTCATTGGTTTCCCTCAGGTGGTTTTTATCGACGAAACGAATAACATTCGCCGCTGTTTTCTCCCGGGCGGCACGCGCAATGAACTCAAAAGCCGCCGTGTCCGTGGGAAAATAGAAAATATGGGCATAGGAATGCTTTGGCAGATCGCGCAGTTTGAACGTGACCTCGGCTATAATGCCGAACTGGCCTTCGCCGGAGACAAAAAAATCAAACTCCCTGTCGGCGGGCGTCAGTTTTTTGATCTCGCCGGCAGGCGTGACAACGGTCATGGACAGAATCTGCTTTGAAATATGGCCGTAGCGGTAGCTGTTGATGCCGTAGCCGCCCGTGGAGACCCAGCCGGCAACCGTGGAGAACTTGCTCGATGGGTAGGTCATCAGGCACAGGGCGTTTTTTTTCGCAACAATATCTATATCGCTCCAGCGGGCGCCGGCCTGAACCGTTATGGTTTTGTGCGCCGTATCAAGTTCAAGAATGGCGCGAAAAGGCGACAGGTCGATAACAATGCCTCCACGCGTCGGAATAACGCCGCCGAATCCCCACGATGCAGCCCCGCGCGGGATGACCGGGATTCTCCGTTCAAAAGCATACGAAAGCACCCGGGCGATTTCTTCAACGCTCCGGGGCTGAACGACAAAATCGGGCTGTGTCTGAAAAAATGTCTGCGTCATGATATGGGGCACATCGCCGATATCATGGCTGTACATGTTTTTTTCAGCAGCATTGACAATAGTTTTAATATCGCCGGCGCTCTTTTTGAAATCTTCTTCTGGTTTCATAGTGTTTGCATCTCTGGCTGAAATCTGCGCCATTCGCGCTTATCGTAAAAATTTTTCACAGCATGATTTGAATGCAAAAAAAATGCCAAGCCAAAAAAACAGGGCGCAGGCGTTTGCTGCTGACGTCATGTACAAAAGTGCAGGCATTTTTAGCACAATTTTGTTCACAAAAAATAATTATGATTCATTTTTGTTGAAAATATTCGAGTGGGCCAAATCTGACCCCCTCAAAAACCGATTTTATGAAAACCGACCGGCACCGGGCCGGGATATTCGCCGGTAAAACAGGCTGTGCAGTAGCCGCTGCCGTCGTCCACTGTGCGCAGCATGGCCTGCGTTGACAGGTAGGCGAGCGAATCGGCCTCGATGTGGTTTTTGATATAGTCAATGCTGCGCGCGCTTGCAATCAGCTCGGCCTTGTCCGAGATATCAATGCCGTAATAGCAGGCATACCCGATGGGCGGAGAGCTGATCCGGACATGCACCTCGGCCGCCCCTTTGGAGCGCAGCAGCTGCACGATCTGACGCATGGTGGTTCCGCGCACGATGGAGTCGTCAACAAGCACCACCCGCCTGCCCTCGATCACGCCCTGGACCGGATTGAGCTTGACGCGCACGTCGAGCTTGCGTTTGTCCTGATGCGGGGCGATAAAGGTGCGGCCGATGTAGTGGTTGCGGATGAGCCCGATTTCATAGCGCAGGCCCGACTCGCGCGCATAGCCAAGAGCGGCCGTGTTGCCCGAGTCCGGCACCGCGATGACGATGTCGGCATCGCAGGGCGCCTCGCGTGCAAGCTCTTTGCCCAGCAGACTGCGGACCTTATCCACCTTTTCACCAAACACTATGCTGTCAGGCCGCGCGAAATAAATATGCTCAAAAATGCAGGCGCATTGGCGCGGCGCGGGGTCAAGCCGGTGTGCGCGCAGGCCCTGCGAGTCGATTTCGATAATTTCGCCCGGTTCGATCGAGCGGACGTACTCGGCGCCGATAATGTCGAACGCGCATGTTTCCGAGGCGACCACGTGCGCGGAGCCGAGCCTTCCCAGCGACAGGGGTCTGAACCCGAACGGATCGCGCACGGCGATCAGCCGTCCGGGCGTGAGCAGCACAAGGCTGAACGCGCCCTGCAGCTGCGTGAGCGCATCCCTGAGAACAGGCATAAAGCCCTGCCCGCGCGAACGGGCCATAAGGTGCAGCATGATCTCGCTGTCCGATGTTGTCTGGAAAATAGCCCCGGCCTCCTGCAGGCCGCGGCGCAGATCACTGGCATTGGTGATGGTTCCGTTATGGGCAAGCGCCATTTCCCCCAGGCGCGACTCGATGCAGATGGGTTGCGCGTTGATGATGTCGCTTGCGCCGCGGGTGGAGTAACGGTTATGCCCGATGGCCGCGCTGCCGCGAAGGCGCGGCATGGCAGCCGGATCGGCAAACACCGACCACAGAAGCCCCAGGCCCTTTTTCAGGGCAATGGAGCTGCCGTTGGTGGATGCAATCCCTGCGCTTTCCTGCCCGCGGTGCTGCAGGGCATACAGTCCCAGGTAGGTTTTTTCGGCCGCTTCCGGATCGCCGTAAATCCCGAACACGCCGCATTCCTCATGCCAGTGATCGTCATGATAGTGCATGGCCTTACACCTTTTTTAGATATGCTGCGTTGAGATTCCAGCACGCATTCACGCCGTCGCCGCCATTTCAGCATCCGGGTTGCAGCGTATCTTCGCAGAACGATTGCCGCACGAGCCTGCCGGCGCCTGTCTATGTATAATGCAAGGATAGTACCACATTGCAAACAACGGCACATCATTCAATAATACTGCAAAACCCCTTAAAAAAACCTGGAAATAAGTGCCGCGACAGGTATAGATGCGTAAGGGCCCGCATAAAAAGGGACATTTTTGTCCAGCCGTGCCATCGCAAACATGCTTTGACATCACAAGTGCGCTGTCAAAAGCCCCTGCGGTAAACGTGAAAAGGAAGCGCCCCTCGGATGCCGCCGGCTCCGGGCCTGGGGAAACGCCTGGGCGCGTGTCGCGGCCGCCCTGTCAGTGCCGGGCCAGCATCTGAATATCTCTCAGGCGGTGAAGCATATTGGAATAGACAAATCCCGGCAGGAGCGCGTGCGCCAGGGCGTCCTGCTCAAGCTCGGGGTCGAGCACGTCAGGAACGAGCCGCGATTCACGATAAACAAACTGTTCAGGCGCCTTGCCGGTCCGGTGAATGACGGCCCGGTCTTCCTCAAGATACACATGATCCTCGCCATACTGAATAATGGCCCTGCCCGGCGCGTCCGCCCCGAGGGCAAGCAGCGACCGGCCGGGCAGCGGGGTCTCGGCGCTTATCCCCATGATATCAAGCAGGGTCGACGGCAGGTCGATCTGGCTTGCGATTGTATCGTACCTGCCGGGGTTCACATCCGGCCCGATTAACAGGGCCGGCACATGAAACTTTTCTATGGGCACCAGGTCCTCGCCATTGAGACGTGTGCTGTGGTCGGCAACAACCAGAAAAACCGTATTGCCGTAATAGGCCTCCCCGGCCGCGAGCTCAAAAAAAGTGCCCAGCGCATGGTCGGCGTACTTTATTGCGTTGTGACGGGTCATCTTCGGCTGCTCATACAGCTGAATGCGGCCATCGGGAAATTCAAAGGGGTCATGATTGGAGGTCGTCAGGATGAGCGCAAAAAACGGCCGCTCGCCGTATGATGCAATAACATCATTGGCCTTCCGGAAAAGGTCCTCATCGGAAACGCCCCAGTTGCCTTTGAACAGGGGCTCTGGAATATCCTTCTCATCATATACCGACTCAAATCCATTGTTCAGGCAGAAACCCTGCATATTATCAAACGTGGCCTTGCCCCCGTAGAAAAATCCGGTTGCGTATCCCAGGCCACGAAGCAATTCGGCAATCGTAAAAAAATTCCGCTCTGCCAGCGAAAGCTTGATCACGCTTTTTGCCGGTGAGGGCGGGAACCCCGACAGAACCGCCTCAAGCCCTCTGAGGGTCCGGGTTCCGGTTGCATACAGCCTGGTAAAAAGAAGGCCCTGACTGCTGAGCCGGTCAAGGTTGGGCGTCAGCGGCATACCGCCGAGGGAGCCGACATATTCCGCGCCGAGGCTTTCCTCGACAATCATCACCAGGTTGACGGGCTTGCGGCGCACCAGTGACGGCTGATGGGCATGCAGAAGCGGTATCTGCGGATCCGCACAGGAGGCCTCGGGGATGCGCGAAACGCGCCTGACCCGTGCAAACATGTCAGCCGGTTCCATACTGCCGTAGGCCTCGCCAAAACCCTTTTCCGCCTCGCGCTGGCTCACATACTCATGCATCAGATTATACGTGGTGTTCAGGCACAGCTGGTTGACTATGTGACTTTTCGAAAACATGAAGTCGGGCAGGCTGACAGGGTTTCTGCGAAAACTCTGGCGCGTTCCGGCGACCAGAAGCACGGCGGCGACGACAAAAAGGCATATCCTGCGCTTTGGCGCCCATGCTGGAATGGACGCTACACGACCGCTCATAAACCGGTATATGCAGGCGCCCACAGCCAGCGTGCCTGCCAGCGCCGCTGCCAGCATGCCCCCGTATCCTTTCAGCACCATGCCGAAGACTTCCCTGACCTGCACCATGTGCTCGATAAAAATACGGTCGGGCCGTGTGTCGAACTCATCCATGAATGGAAATGTCGCGCATTCCAGAAAAACAGCCAGCAGCAGGCAGAAGGCAAAATAGAGCGCAAAAACGCTCCGGAATCGTGCGACGGCCCGGGCCGGCAGCGCAATGAGGGCCAGCACCGGCGCGAAGAGCAGAAAGCACAGGGTTATGGTATCGACTCTGAATCCCAGCCAGAAGATGCGCATCCAGTCATCGACGGCCGTGACCCGGTCGAAATATTTGAACGCAAGGGCGCACCTGAAACAGAAAAACACGCCAAGGCCGCACAGATACATAATACATGCGGGCGCGAGCGGTCCCATCAGGCAAAGCCGGTTTTTTGAAAATCCGTATCGTCGGGCTGTGGTGGTCGGTACGGGCATCCCGGGAAGTCCGTTAAGAGTCGTTAATAATTATAAATTTATACAGGGGGAACATGAAGCAGGCATGAAATCCACATTACATATTTGTAAAGCACAAAAGGCAGGGCCTTTGACGGCCCTGCCTTTTGTGCGATTGGTGCTTTTTGAACAATTGCTGTTTGATCCCGATCCAGCCAGAGCAGTCGCCGGCGCGGATCGCTAAGGCCCCGGGGCCCGCCAGAGCCTCGACAACAACCTTCAGTTTGTTGTTCTGACGGCTACAATACCGGCAGGCAGTACAGGCATGTTTGCTGGTGATGATTCAATGTAATTCTAAAGCCCCCGCTTCTTCCTGATCTGTTCGTAGGCCTCCTGAATTTCCTGAAAGCGCCGGGTGGCGAACTGGATGAATTCATCGGGCAGGCCTTTTGAAATGATCGTGTCGGGGTGGAATTCCTTCGCAAGTTTCTTATAGCTCTTCTTGATCTCCTCGTCCGTGCTCTGCGACGAGCAGTTCAGCATCGTGTAGAACTTGTCATCGTCCTGAAAATAGCGCGCGCGGATGCTGTCGAACTGCGCCTCGGTGAGCCGGAAAATATCCTTAACCGTTCTGATGGCTTTTTCTTCCTCAGGGTGTAAAACACCGTCGGCGGAGGCCACCTGGAACAGCACGTCCAGAAAGGAGCACAGCACGGCCGGCTGCGCCTGCGTCATCCGGTAGAATTGGGCCGTAAAGTCCTCGAGCGTGTAGGGCGAGTTTTTGGCCTCGTTGAACACGCGGCGGGCGAAATCCTGCTCGTCCGGGGAAATTGTGAGGCTTTTGATGAACCGGTCGACAACGGCCAGTTCATCCTGCGTAACAACACCGTCGGCCTTGGCTATCTTTGCCAGGATCGAGAGTATGCACACAAAGCCGGCGGCCTGATGCGCCACCACGCTGTCAGCCCCACCGGGGATCTGAAAACGCTGCCCTTGCCCGGCCTCCTTCTTATCGATCAGATGGTGCCCCAGAGCCGCGCCCAGCACCGCACCGAGCGGCCCGCCGAACATCATGCCCAAAGAACCCAGTGCGATCTTTCCAAACCAGCCCATTGCAAATCTCCTGTCTTTTCTCTCAGTTTCGGGAACGTTTCTATGTACTTGTCACCGCATTTGATTTCGGCCGCCCAACATAGCAAACCAACCCAATCAACAGCGCCTACCGTATCCGTTTGACTTGTTTATTATGTCTTTGACTGGCCAATTGAGAAGAGAACAACCGCTGCAATGGCCAATGCAATCGCAGCTTTGTGATAGACATTGACCGGCTCTTTTAACCAGCAAACACCAACGATGATTGTTGTTGTGATAATTGATAATACCGCATAGAGGGCATACTGAGAGGCGCCATATTTTGAATACAGAAGATTAAATCCAAGATACGTCAGGAAAAGCCCGAGTCCGCTCAAAAAAACAGCCTTCAGGTTTCCCCGTAACATGTTCCCGGCATCACACGTGCCAACCAACGGCGCTAAGAAAAAAGCACAAAGAACCGCAATGGCAGCAGACGTGCCAATGAATAATAATCCATTTTCTATGCCAGCGGATTTTTTTTGTCCAAGGGCGAACATGGCATTGCCGATTGCTGCAATACTTGCAAAAAAAATGGGAAGTAAACTTTTCATGTTCTCTCTTGATTGTGCATACCCGTGTGAAGTTCCGGGGACGTTTCTATGTATTCTTCAGCGTACTGGCCTTTGGCCGCCCAACAGATTAAATCAACTCCACCGGCAACGGCCCCTTCGCGCCCTACTCGATGTGCTGCGCGATCAGGTCGCCCATGGCTGCCGTGGACACTTC
>CAIRTM010000096.1 GCA_903881505.1 uncultured delta proteobacterium
TCCGCGCAGAAGCGCCGCCTCGACCAGCTCATCGCGCCCGTGAAGACGGATTTGATCCATCCCTTTGTCAACCCGCCCTTCTACGCCGTGGCCATGGTCCCGCTGGCGCGGCTGCCGTACCTGGGTGCGCTCGCGCTGTGGTGGGCCTTCGGGCTCGCCTGCCTGCTGCTCACGGCGTGGTGGCTGCGCGGCGCTTCTTTTCCGGAGCGGCCGCTCTCGCTGCGCGATGGCCTGCTGCTGCCGTGGCTGTTCTTCCCGACCATTCTCTGGTTCCTGTACGGCCAGAACAGCGCTGTGAGCCTCGCCCTGCTGACGGCGTGGCTCCTTGCCCTGCGGCGCGGGCGTGACGTCGCGGCGGGCCTTGCGCTCGGGCTTTTGTTCTTCAAGCCGCAGCTCGGGCTGGGCCCGGTGATCGTGATGCTGGCAGCGCGGCGCTGGAGGGGCATCGCCGCCGCTGCGGTGACCGCGGGGCTGTGGACCGCGCTCGGGTACCTGGCCGTGCCCGGCGCAATGCGCGACTACCTCCGCGTGGCGCCGCTGCTTTTCGATTTCCTGCGCAGCTCCGATTACAATACCTGGGGCATCATCAGCCTGTTCGGCTTCGCAACGAACCTGTGCGACGATCTGTCGCGCGGCCTTGGCAGCGCGCTGGCGCTTCTGCTTTCGGCAGCCTCCGCGCTCGCCATCTGGGGGGCGTGGCAACGCACTGCCTGGACGCCCGGCTCGCGCTCGTGGGACCTGCGCATGGCCGCCACCACGGCCCTGGGCATCATCATGGCGCCGCATCTTTTTCTCTACGACGCAACCCTGCTGCTTTTGCCCCTGGCGCTGATGATCGGCCGGGTTCCGGCTGCGCCCGGCCGCGTGCTCGACCACCCGGTGCTCCTTGCGCGCACAGGGCTCCTCTACGCCTGCCTGTTTCTCGGGCCGTATGCGGTCATGGTGGTTCGGGCGGAGCTGCACCGCTTCGGCTGGCCGGCCCCCGTGCCGCAGCCGGCGACCATAGCGGCGCTTTTGTGGATCGCGGCGGTGTACGCCGAGTCCCGCAGGCCGGATCAGCCTCAGGCGTAACCCGACGTTGTCAAGTACGTGAACGTGAATAGAGTGGAGAAGGTGGTGTTTGTTATAGCAGCGCGAACTACTGCGGGATAAAAAAACGGACGCACCGGAGCGCGTCCGTCAATAAGAACACGAGTAACGTATAAAGTTTTACTGCTACTTGTTCTCGTTGCTGCCGTCTCCGCCTTCCGCCGGAGGATGGTCTTTGCCCCGCAGCGATTTTTCCATCTTTGACAGGGCATCGGCGGTCATCTGCCGGATTTTTTCAGTTGAAATGCCGAGCTCATGGATGTTTGAGCGCAGCTCGTCGATATTGCCGCCGCTGCGGGTGTAGGCCTTGTAGGCCAGGATCAGGGCGACGATGGAAATCAGAAGCGTCAGGAATATCATGAATCCCATAGTGAGTCCTTTCCGTTGGATGAAATAATTTCGGCTGTGCCTGTTTGTTTGCGCCGGGAGAGTCTCATGGAATTGAGCACCATCAGCAGCATGCCGCACACCACGCCGATCATGAGCGTTGCCAGCAGCAGCAGCGACACTGACAGCGAAAAACTCCAGAAATAGAGATGTACATCAACGGCCTGCGTGTTCTGGAAGGTAAATACCGCGACCAGGGCGATGACTATCAGTAAGATAATGATTTTGAACGGCTGCATCGGTGTGTGCCCGCCTTGATGGTGGACGCCCGGCCGCTGCTGACCGGCATGCTGCTCGGGCGCTGCTTGTTTTCTTAGCGTTAAAAGATTTTTTTTGCAACCGGTTTTTTAAAGTTTCTGCAGTTTCAGCAGGTCGGTTGCACCCGGGATGCCGGGCACGCTGCCGGCCAGGTACACGACCGTTTCGCCGGCCGCGATCAGTCCGAGCTCTTTGAGCCGGGCATTGCCGCGGGTGAACATTTCTTGGGGTGTGGTAAACATGTCGATCATGACCGGAAGCACCCCCCACGGGAGCGTCATGCGCTGAAACACCGTCCGGTCGGGAGTGAGCGCAAAGATCGGCACGTCCGGACGGCACTGCGACACGCAGAGTGTCGTGGCCCCGGTCATGGTAAAAACGCCAATCGCGGCTGCGGGCAGCTGCCGTGCAAGGCTGCAGGCTGCGGCCGCAACGGCTGATGCGGCGCCGGGCGCCCCAACTGCCGCGGGAATTATGTCCCTGCGCATGGCCTCACCCTTGCGGGCGATCCGGTCCATGATGCGCACGCTCTCCAGGGGCCAGGCTCCGATGGATGTCTCACCGGAAAGCATGACCGCGTCGGTTCCGTCCAGCACGGCATTGGCCACGTCCGCGGCCTCGGCGCGCGTAGGGCGCGAATTGACGATCATCGATTCGAGCATCTGGGTTGCGGTGATCACCGGACGTGACATGCGGTTTGCGCAGGCGATGATGCGCTTCTGGGCTTCCGGCACATCTTCCGGGGCCATCTCGATGCCCAGATCACCGCGCGCGACCATCACGCCGTCGGCAGCGGCGATTATCCCTTCAAGGTTGTCAAGGGCCTGCGGCCGCTCTATTTTTGCAATGATCGGGATGCGGCACTCCTGTCCGCCGATGCGGCGCATGGCAGAGCGCAGGCGCTCGATGTCGGAGGCGCAGCTCACGAAGCTCAGGGCGACAAAGTCGACGCCCAGGTCAATGCCGAGGCCGAGGTCGGCAACGTCCTTTTCAGTCGGGGCGGCAATGCTCAGGCGGCTGTCGGGAAGGTTGATGCCCTTGCGTTCGCCAAGCTCCCCGCCGCTGACCACGCGGCAGCGCACCTCAGAGCCGTCCGTTGCGAGCGCCTGCAGCTCGATCAGGCCGTCGCTGATCAGGATGCGCTCGCCCGGTGCGATGTCGCGGGCGAACAGGCCGTAGTCGATCATGATCGCCTGATCGCTGCCCGTGCCCTCGCCGGTTCGCAGGATAATCTCCTGCCCGGCGGCCAGCGTGATTGTTTTGTTTTCGAGACGTCCGGTGCGGATGCGCGGGCCCTGCAGGTCCTGCAGTATGCCGACCGCGCGGCCGCCTGCCCGGGAGCGGATAGCTGCGACGGTTGCGCGATGGGCGGCGTGGTCGCCGTGGGAA
>CAIRTM010000097.1 GCA_903881505.1 uncultured delta proteobacterium
ACCGTTGTCCTTCATATTAAGGGCCTGGGCCGGTCCCTGCACGCCGTAGCCGATAACAGCGATGGTCTCCTTCTTCAGCACAGTGCGTGCCTTGGCCATGCTGAATTCCTTACGGGTAATAACATCCTCTACAACACCGCCAAAATCAATACGTGCCATTCCTGTGTACCTCCTGATGATAGATACTGTCAGTTCACTTCCTCGGGGCTTTGAAGCCGATATAACAAAAGGTAAGTATTTTTACACTGTTTCACTGCAAATGCAAACAAATAATCAGCCGCTGAACGGAAGGCCTGCCGGAAGCCGGTCAACAGAATGGTACAGGCAGCGCAATCAGGCCTCTGATACCATGATGTGCCAGGGCTCATAGCGCACGCCCAGCAGGTTGTCGCGCGGATAGCGCAGGTTCAGATACCCGAGATCAGCCATCCTGCGATACGCATCGGTGCCGGTAAAGCGCTCGGTAAAATTAAGGTCTCCAAGCCCGGCCTGCCCCACGTCAAAATCATTGAAACCGTGGTAGGAGTAGCCGGGCGGGGCCATCTGCCGCGAGGCCAGCGACAGGTTGCCGTTATTCTGGGAAGCCTTGCCTAAAAACAGCCTAAACTGCTTCATGATGCCCCGCACCCCGGAGGTAAGCACAAGGCGGTCGCCGACCGATTTTTTTATCTTCTGATAGGCTTCAAAGGAAGCGCCCCTGTGCAGGTAATTTCCGGTAACGGCTATCCTGACAACCTCGTTGCGCGGCACGGTGTGCGTAAGGTTTTTCAAGGGCTTGTCCCCCAGAAAACCGTAGCAGCGCGCATCCCTGTAAAAAATCTTTTCCATGAAGGCAATTTCGGGCCTGGTAAAAGCGCCGACCCCCTCATAATTACGGCTGCATATCAGGGCATCATCAAAGTTCAGCAGGTGAAAAAAACCGTAGCCCATAACCGCCTCCACGCGCCCTAAACGCCCGGCGCATTCACCCAGCACAGGCAGTTCCTCGGCATCCACATACACATCATCGGGATGCGGCTTTTCAAAATTGCGCATTTTTTCGAGATACTCCTGCAGGCGCACATCATCGGCAGTGGCTGGGGCAGGGTCAACGGGCGTAAGCATGGCAAGCTGCGCCAGCGCCTGCCTGCCGTTCAATCCCAGACCCAGCCCGGCCAGGGCGGCTATCCTGATAAAATTCCTTCTGTCCATAAACACCCTTCAAGAAACAAAAAACCACAGGCCTCCCGCGAATCAGCCAGCCTGTGTGCTCACAGGCGCAACTATATAATATGTACAATGTCTGCTGCAATCAAAAAACTGTCACGCTGCACTGCATTGATAAAGTCACAAAAAGCCTGAGGATGCCCGTTTTTAAGACGCGCTTGTAAAAGTTCACTGGCAAGCCAGACGTTATCATATGTGTAGGGGCACGGCATGCCGTGCCCCTACCGTACACCGGATTGTCCCGACAGCAGCGTCGGGGACTGCCTCGCTCTGCGG
This sequence comes from uncultured delta proteobacterium, assembly GCA_903881505.1. Lineage (GTDB taxonomy): Bacteria > Desulfobacterota > WTBG01 > CAIYCZ01 > CAIRTM01 > CAIRTM01. The sequence goes on from CAIRTM010000097.1 coordinate 1,483, forward strand.
GGAATGATCCCGATGCATCAAACCGCGACGCTGCAGTGGAGCTTCTAACGAGCTCGTCAATACATTGACGTTAGCGCCAACATTGCCTATACTGAGCAGGAACCGCAGGAAACCGTACAACAACCCGAAGGGGATTAGATACATGAGCGCCATACGAATCCGGGCCCTGGTGAGCGGTCGCGTGCAAGGCGTCTGCTTTCGCGCCGAAACCCGGCGGCAGGCCGAAAAACTGGGTGTCAAAGGCTGGGTCAGAAACCTGCCTGACGGCCGGGTCGAAGTGCTCAGCGAAGGCGAAGAGCAGCGCGTCCGCTCCCTGATTGCCTGGTGCCGGACGGGCCCTGCGCATGCCCGTGTTGACACGCTCGAAGAATTTCCTGAGGCCTGCACCGGGGAATTCGATATATTTTCAATTACCTATTGAACAGCCTGAAAATTTCGCGTGAACATTCTTCTCATCCAGCCCCCTGTGCGCGATTTCTACCGCACCGGCCTGCGCACGCAGCCGCTGGGCCTGGCATACCTTGCGGCATCTCTCAGGCAGCACGGCCACAGCGCGCACATCCTTGACTGCCAGACAAGCGCGCAGCGACGCGCGTCCGTGCCCGAAGCGCTGCGCTATCTCGAAGAGCACTATATTCCCGGCGATCAAACACCCTTTCGCCTCTACGGCCATTTTTACAGCTTCGGCATGCCGCCTGTCGAGATACGCACGCGCATTATCGAGGCGCAGCCCGACGCAGTGGGGCTGCAGTGCCAGTTTACGCCGTATGTGAACGATGCTCTTGCCGTGGCCGCGCTTGTCAAATCCGTTGACAGGAACATCCCGGTTATTGCCGGCGGAGCGCATGCTTCGTGCCAGCCGGAACGGATACTGGCCGACCCGAACGTTGACTTTGTAATTATCGGCGAAGGCGAACACATCCTGCCGCAGCTGGCGGACCGTCTTCAAAAAGAAGGCGGCCCTGACCGGATACCGGGCCTTGCCTTCAGGCACGCACGTTCCGTGCGGGTTATGCCGCGCACATCGTTTATCGAAGAGCTCGACCGTCTGCCCCTGCCTGCGCGAGACCTGCTGGACCTTGACGCCTACACAATCGGAGGCAGCCGCTACACCATGCTGATCACCGGCCGCGGCTGCCCGCAAGGCTGCACCTACTGCTCGGTTGCCTCTCTCATGGGCAGCAGGCTGCGAACGCGCAGCATCGAAAGCGTGCTTGACGAGATCCGGCTTTGCATCACGAGGCACAACATCCGCGTGTTCGACATAGAGGACGACAACTTTACCTGGGATAAAAAGCGGGCCCTGCGTCTTCTTGAAGCGCTGCGCGACGAGTATGGCGAAGCCGGTATCAGCCTGACCGCCATGAACGGCATGTCCCTGCTCTCGCTTGACCGCGATCTGCTCGATGCCATGAGATGCGCCGGTTTTCTGCACCTTGACCTGGCTCTTGGCAGCGCGGCCCCCCGAAAAAACCGGCAACTCGGCCGCAATGCGCACTCGCCTGCCACGGACGATGTGCTCAATGGTGCCTGCTCGCAGGGCTTTGCCGTGACGACCTACATCCTGCTGGGCGTTCCCGGCCACGGCATTGGGGACATGCTCGAGTCCATACACTACCTTGCGGCCCGACCGACCATGATCGGGCCCAGCATTTTCTACCCCAGCCCCGGCACCCGGCTCTACGATGAACTGGAAGCCGCTGACCTGCGCCTGCCCGGTAGAGAGGTACTGCTGCGTTCGAGCGCGTTCGCGGTCGAAACAAAGGAGTTCTCGCGGCTCGATATCATCACGCTGCTCAGGTACGTGCGCTGGATCAACTTCGTCAAGCGCCTTCTGCATGAGGAACAGCGCGCAGGCTGCACCCTGGCCGCCATACGCAGCGAGGCCGCAGCATGGTGGCCGGAGCAGGTGCCGCGCACGGACGCGTGCCCTGCTTCAGGGTGGCTCTTCAGCAGCGAAACACCGCTCGGTCCGGACCGCTCGGGCAGGATCGCCAGCGCGTTCCTGTTCGCGCACGCCAGGTTCCATGCGATCCGGCGCGTTCAAAACCCCAACCGCGACCTGTATACCTATCAGATTATTCCCTGCGCGACTTCAGAGTCCGTCATGGATGCTATTAACGCCGGGGAGGAACTCACCATCACGGCTGCCCGCGTAAAGCCGGTCGGGCATGGATCAAAGGCAATCACGCATGTATATCATTGAACCGGTTTTAAACCGGGCGCTGCGCCGCTCCATGCGCTCGGTGCTGCGCTTCGATGATGCTGCCGGCCGGAGCGTGCCGCCGGCTCCCGCCGGGCAGCAGCGCTGCCTGCTCTACGTACATATTCCATTTTGCGAATCGCTCTGCCCGTACTGCTCGTTTCACCGCTTCGTGTTTGACGAACAGCTCGCGCGTGAATACTTCGCGGCGCTCATGCGGGAGATCGGCATGTACCGCGACCTGGGCTACCGGTTCTCGGGCATGTATGTCGGCGGCGGCACGCCCACGATCATGCTCGATCCGCTGCTGGATATCATTCGCACTGCGCGCGAAGAGCTGGGCGTGGAGGAGATCTCGGTCGAGACCAATCCCAACCATGTGACGCCCGCGTATCTTGAACCCCTGCAGCGCGCCGGCATCAACCGCCTGAGCGTGGGCGTGCAGAGCTTTGACGACATTATTTTAAAGGCCATCGGGCGTTATGAAAAATACGGCGGCGCGCAGGAAACCTTCGAGCGCCTGAAGCAGGCAGCGGGCATGTTTGACACGCTCAACATTGACCTCATCTTCAACATGCCGCTGCAAAGCGAAGACAGCCTGGCCCGCGATCTTGCAATGATCGACCGCCTCAAGGCCGACCAGGTGACTTTCTATCCGCTTATGACCGCGCCAAGCGTTGCCCAGCGTCTGGCTTCTACCCTTGGACCGATCGACTACAAAAAAGAAAAACGCATGTACATGCTGATTCTCGCGCACATGCGCCGAGAATATCAAAGCTCGACAGCGTGGTGTTTTTCACGGCGCAAGGCCATGATCGATGAGTACATTATTGACTACGATTCCTACGTTGGCGTCGGAAGCGGGGCGTTCGGCTATTTCAATAACTGCATCTACATCAACACCTTTAATGTGAGCGAATACATCGAGCGCGTGAATGCGGGCCGCTTTCCCACCGGCCTTGTCAAACAGTTCACCCGGCGCGAGACCCTGCACTACCTGCTGCTGATGAAGCTGTTTGCAACCGAACTGCCGAAAACTTTTTTTGGAACCGCCCGCGGGCGGGAGTTCAAAAAATCGCTGTGGCCCGAGATGGCCATGCTGCGGCTATGCGGGGCCCTGCGTGACCTGCCCGACCGGCTCGTACTCACCGATCAGGGCCGCTATTTCTGGGTTATGGCCATGCGGGAATTTTTTATCGCGGTTGACACCATGCGCGACGTATGCCGCAGGGAGGCAGGCGTTGTTGAATAACCGCAAAAATGTCAATAATGTTCAACACACGTCGCCGGTTTATCAGACTTCCTCATTTTGATTATTCCTCCGAGGGTGCATATTTTGTAACATTCTGCGCATATGACAGGAATTGCCTTTTCGGTGAAATTTCAGAGGGGATACTGGTTTTGAACGGAACCGGAGAAATTGCAGAGAAGGAATGGATACGATCAGCAGAAATACGCCGGGAAATTGAATTGGATTTTTTTGTTATACTGCCCAGCCATTTTCACGGAATTGTTTTCCTTCGCGGAGATGGTGATTCCCGTAGGGGCGACCGGCCGGTCGCTCCACAAGCGTTACTCCCCACACCATTTATACGATTTCAATAGCAGTTCCCGCATTGGCGAAAAAAAACCGCCTGCCGAACGCCTGCATGAGGCGCATGGCCGGGGCAAGGCCGGTGCAGTGGGAGACGCCCAGGCGCTGCAGTCTGAACTGCTTCAGATGTTCTATCGTCGCTTCAAGCTGTTTTTCACCGAGGAATCCGATGTGCGTGCCGCCGACCACAGTTTTGATTTTCCTGCCCGGCAGCTGTGAAGTTATATAGTTCAGTGTATTGATTATCCCCGCGTGCGCGCATCCCAGTACCACAACAAGGCCCTTCTTCGATTCGATCACCAGCGACTGGTCGTCAGGGATGGTATCCTGCACGTAGCGCCCATTTTTTTCCACCTTGAGCCGTTGGTCGTTTTTTTCAAAGCTCGTCGTTCGCGGCACCTCACCGGTCAGATACAGGCCTTTTCCAATCTTCGTGAAACCCGTGTTGAAAACGAACCGGGCACCGAGGGCCTCCAGTGCAGAGTGCGCGAAAGGAATCCCCGCGCGGCGATACGTTGTACGGGAGTCGCGCTGCTCGGCAACGAAGCGTTCGTTCAAAGCGCATGGATGGCAGCACACACCAATCGGCCCGCAAAGGCGCAGCACCTGTTCAAGTCCGCCGGTATGGTCATAGTGCCCGTGGCTTAAAGCTATACGGCCGATGCGGCGTGGGTCTTTCTTCAGGCAGGCGAGATTATGCATAATAGTGCGGCCCTGCCCCGTATCAAAGAGCAATGCTTCGCCCGGACGCTCGATCAGCACGCTCAGGCCGTGCTCGCCCAGGATGCCGGGAACCGGACCGGCGGTGTTCTCACATACAACCGTCAACCGTGTCATGCAAACTCCACCGCACTCATGATTTTTTATGCCGTTCACGTGACAGCGCGGTTGGGGATTTTTCCATCCGGTGCAGCCGCTTTAAATGAAACCCCTTCTTCAAAGCGATGATCCTGACAATCAGTATCAGCACAGCAACAACCAGCATCAGCAGCGTCGGGTTATCCTGGAACACCGCCAGCCGGCAGATGCAGAAATAGGCTATCGCGCCCACGATGCTGGCGCTGGCGTAAAAGCCCGAGCGCAGGACCTCGGGCACTTCCGCGACCAGGATGTCGCGGATGGTTCCGCCGCCGATCGCGGTCATGGCCCCGAGCAGCACGATGCCGAAAAAGCCATACCCGTGCCCGGCCGCCTTTGCGCAGCCGATTGCCGTGAAGGTGCCCAGCCCGATCGCGTCCACCAGCAGAATGATATTCCAGCGCGCGGCGATAGGCTTATAGGAATAATACGACACCACGGCGGCAAGCAGGCAGATCAAAAAATATAGGTTCGTTTTCAAGGCCACCGGCGGTACGCCCAGGATGATGTCGCGCACAATCCCGCCGCCGATACCGGTCATCAGGCCCAGAATAAAAAAGCCCAGCAGGTCGAGCTCATGCTTGATCGCCTTGAAGCAGCCGGTGACCGCAAAGGCGAATGTGCCGATCAGGTCAAGCGTTGTTATCAGCATGGGGTTGCTCTCCGTCCTTTCAGCCCGGGGGCATGCAACCCGGGGGCGTGCCTGGATTATTTGAATGTCCCGAGCTGGCAGCGGTTGATTTTTATGCTCATGCGGTCACCCGCCAGCTTCACGGCGATTTTTGCGATGCCGAGCCTTTCGGCGATTTCCCATGCAGCCGCGCAGGGCAAGCGGCCCTGCACAAGTGCCGCGGTAACAGCCTGCCTCAGCAACTTCTCAGCCTCAGCAGACAATTCGCTTTCAGGCTGCTGTACGCCGGAGCCGAACAGCCCGAGCTCACAATCAACGATATGCGCTTCAAGCAGATCGATTGTGATACCGGCATTGCGGGGCGGGACCTTGAGCGCTGCAGCCACGGCATGCGCATCCGCGCAGCTGATGCGGCCGTTGTTGATCTTTTCTTTCAGCTTTTTCGCGATCTCCGGATCCAGCTCAGCGCCGGGATGCTTTTCACCGTAATGGCCTGCGTCCTCGTGGGTCATGCAATGATCTCCTTTCAGAAAAGTGGGCGTGCTCCATGGAAGTCTGGCCTGCGCTTTCCGTGCGCACGAAACAGGGGCTACAGGCTCGACAGTGACCGCAGCTTCTCTACAATGCCGGCAAGGGCCGCTGCCACCGTGTCGACCTCTTCGGCGGTCGTGCTCCTGCCAAGGGAAAAACGAAGCGCGCCCTGTGCCTGCATGTTCGAAAGGCCCATGGCGCGCAGCACATGGGACGGCCCGGGCTCTCCCGTGGTGCAGGCCGAGCCGGCCGACGCGCAGATGCCGAGCAGGTCAAGATGCAGCAGCACCGATTCGCTCTCAACCCCTTCGAAGCAGATGTTTGACGTGTTGTGCACGCGCCGGGCGTCCCGGCTGTTGATGCAGATGCCGGAAATATCCTCAAGAAGGCGCGCCTCGAACCGGTCACGCAGCGACCCGATGCGGGCCGCTTTTTCGTCGAGCCCCGCGACGGCCTGCAGGGATGCCGCGGCAAACCCGGCGATGGCGGCAATGTTCTCCGTGCCGCCGCGCAGGCCCCGTTCATGATGACCTCCCGTGATGACAGACGCCAGCGGCGTGCCGTTACGCACCAGAAGCGCGCCCGCACCGGCAGGACCGTAGATCTTATGGGAGGCCAGCGTTACAAGGTCGGCCCATTCAAAGACAGTGCCAAGATCGATTTTACCGAACGCCTGCACCGCGTCGGTATGAAATACGATGCCCTGCCGCCGAGAGAGTTTCCCCAGCTCGTGTACCGGCTGCAGCGCCCCGGTTTCATTATTGGCGCTCATAACGCTGATAAGGATTGTATCGGGACGAGTGGCCGCAGCCACGCGCTGAGGGTCCACAACGCCCTGATCATCTACCGGAGCGAAAGTCACATCATAGCCGCTGGCTGCCAGCGCTTCAGCTGTTTTCAAAACGCTGTGATGCTCGATAGCCGAAACGATGATATGGCGGCCGCGGCGGCGCAGGGCCGCGGCCGCGCCGCGCAGGGCCATGTTATTGGCCTCGGTGCCCCCCGATGTAAACACGACCTCGCCGGGACCGCAGTTAAAAATATCGGCAAGCCCGTATCGCGAGGCCTGCAGGGATGCACGGGCCTTCCTTCCGAGGTGGTGATAGGAAGACGGGTTGCCGAACTCGCCCTCAAAAAACGGCAGCATGGCCTGTCGCGCCTCTGGGCACAGGGCAGTAGTGGCATTATGGTCAAAATAGATGGTCTGGCGGCTCATAACTTCTTCGATGAGCGCTGTTCGTAATCCCGTATGGCGGCGTGCAGGGCGCCTACCCCCATAAGCGAACAGTGCTCCTTGTTGGCCGGAATGCCGCCGAGCGCCCGTACGACATCGTCATCGGTGAGCAGCCTGGCGTCATCGATATGCATGCCCATGGCAAGCATGGTGGCCATGCTGCTGGTTGCTATGGCCCCGGGGCAGCCGAAGGACTTGAACTTGATGTCGAGGATATAGCCGCCCTCGACCCTGATCCAGAGTTTCATCTGGTCGCCGCAGGCCGGGTCTCCCACGAGCGCGAATCCGTCCGGATTGTCGATCTCGCCGACATTGCGCGGACTGGTGAAGTGGTCTATGACGGTTTCATTATAAAAAAGAACGGGCTCCTCGGGCGGCTGCTCACCCGGAGCCGGTTCGTCCGCGGAGAGATCTTCCGGGCAGTGCTCATCAGTGTCTTCAGACTGCATGGGTTTTCCCTTTATACGCTGCGCGACATGTAATCAGATTGCCACAACATGACATGCCCGGCAACTGTTTTCACCGCCGGAAAAACCGTACAGCCTTCTGCTGTGCCTTTATGCGAAGATATCCGGCCGCACTCCGGTCAAGCCAGACACCGGGATACATAGCGCGCAGGTTTCTTTTACCGCTTAAAAACAAGGTTTACTTTCTTCGACCATTTCATAAAAAAACGCGTGCCCCCGGCCTCGCTGACCATGCGCAGGATTTCGTGCGGGTTTTCCGCAATGATGCCGGAAAGATGCGTCACGCCATGGGCGCGCAGCACGCCCGGAACAAGCGGGGTTGAGGGGCCCAGCACCGCAACGGCGCGGCATGAGGCCGCGGCGGCGGCGAGCTGCTCGAACGTGTTGTTGATAATGGATGTTGCCGTGATAACGGCAACCGAACATGCGGGCAGTGTCTTCAGGGCCTGCTCTGCCGGCGCAAGACCGTCGGCCCGCCCCATGTTTTTCTCGAAAACAATCAGCTCCCCCGCCCGCTGCCGGATCAGCGGCACGAGCGGCCCGAAAAACCCCACCATGCCGACCCGGTCTTCCGGGCCCAGCTCTAGCACATCCAGCAGGTCGCCGCCGTGGCATGCGCAGCCTGCGCATGTGCGCGCCTGATCGGTATTGAACAGGGCATTGGCCGCGGCCAGGCCGACCGTCCGCTCAAGCATGTCGGCCGAAGTCATATACCCGAGGACGTCCCGCACGGAGGATGAGGCAATCGGCCTGCTGCCCTGGAACATAGAGCACCCGCCGGTACCGGCATTCCACAGCGTGGCCGCAACACCGGCGTTGCCTGTATCGAGCAGAACGGCCGTATAGCCCAGCCCGATCCGCACGTCCGATACCGTTATGTCGCCGGCCTTGGCACGGGCGGCGTCCAGCAGGGCTTCCAACAGTTTCATGTTGTCTCCTTTGCATCGTTATCTGTAAACCGCGCATCCGCAACCGTCTGCTGCCGGTTGCCCGCTGTTGCATACCATCCGGTACTGACCCCGGTGCGTACGTCGAAATCCGGCACATAGGGCTTGATGTCCAGCAGCGGCGTGCCGTCGACGATGTCGACATCGGCGATGCGCAGCACGCAACCCTCAACACCCAGCAGACGCACGATCGACATGCCGATCGGGTTGGGCCTGCGCGGAGCGCGGGTGGCGAAAATTCCGCGGTCGCAGTCATCCAGAAACGGCCTGCAGGTGAGCGCGTAGCCCTGTGAGCGATGGAAGCAGTACAGCAGAATAATATGCGAAAACCCGTCAAGGTCGGCAAGCCCGGCGGCGAACTCCGGGAAAACTTCCACCGTGCCTGCTGCGCCGTCGGCGAATACGCCCTGAACCGGAACCCCTTCGGGCTCAGCATAGGGGGAGCGTATAATGCCGATAGATGTAAACTCAGACGTTTGTCGCCCCAGGGAACTCCCGGTGTCAAGATGTTGCGCTTTCATTGCACGCTCCTGACTGCAGTGGGGTTATCAAGCAAGACTGCCACGCTGTCCCACATTGTTTTTATTTCACGGGCCGCCGCAGTACAGCCCTCATGTTCGAACACGGTCTGTTTCTGCATCAAGGCCCTGACAACACCGCGGTCGTAGGGAATGCGCGCCACCACCGGTATTGACTGTTTCGCGCACAGTTCCTCAATCGCGGCCGTGTTCTGCGGGTTGATATCGAATTTATTTACGCACACGGCGGCCGGAATGTTGAAATGTCGGGCGGTTTCAAGCACACGCTCAAGATCATGCAGCCCCGACAGCGTCGGCTCGGTCACAACCAGCACCAGGTCAACGCCCGCAATCGCCGCAATCACCGGGCAGCCGATGCCGGGCGGCCCGTCAACAATCACGCAATCAAGGCTTTTTATTTCCGCGAGCTTTTTAGCCTCCTGGCGCACCCGGCTGACCAGCTTGCCGGAATTGTCCTCTGCTATGCCGAGGCGCGCGTGCACCATGGGCCCGTTGCGGGTATCCGATACAAACCAGTGGCCTGAAAGCTTGGGCGCCATGGTAATGGCTTTCTCAGGACAGAAGGCCGCGCACACGCCGCAGCCCTCGCATGAGACCGGGTCGATCACAAGGCTGCCGCCGATGGCGTCAAACCGGCACAGTTCGCGGCAGGCGCCGCACTGCGTACACTTTGATTTCTGTATACGGGCCGTATTCCCCCCGGAGAATTCCTCCGCGCGCTGAACGTCGGGATCGAGAATGATGTGCAGGTCAGCCGCGTCCACGTCGCAGTCGGCCAGCACCGCGCTGCCCGCCAGCGCTGACAGGGCTGCGGTTATGCTGGTTTTTCCGGTGCCGCCCTTGCCGCTGATAACCGAGATCTGCAGCATCAGGCCTCCGCCTTTTTCCAGATATTCTTCGTCGTGCCTTCGGCCGGGTGAATCCGCAAATAGGTTATTTCATAGGGCTCAATCTTTATGAGATTGAACCGCCGCAGGGCATTGACAAGCTCGGCTTCGAAATTGTCGGCCTTCTTTCCCTGCGCAGCAAACATTTCTCCCAGAACCTTACCCGCCGCTGCATACACGCCCATGATTTTCAGGCGCTCAATGAAAGCCTGCTCGTTGCCCGCATAGGCAATAAGCGTTGCCGTTGCGTGTATCTGCAGGCTGCGGTTGAGCACACTGTGATCCATGGGGTGATAGATGCCCACGGCCACCTTCGGGTTCGAACGGATATTGCGGATCTTCAGGCCCGGCTCACCCGCGCACCAGATGGTCATGCCGTCTGCGAAAAAATCAATCGGCGTTGCGCGCGGCTCGCCGTTGTGCACCGTGCACAGCACGCAGGCAAGGCCGTGCTTGAGCGGACATCCCGGGCCATCAATGGTGCCGGGCCTCGAGCTGGCCTCGTCAATAAAGGCGAGGATTTCCTGCTCGAGCTGTGCAGGCTCCATGGTGTTTTTTTGGATATGATCGGAAAGTGCTGTTTCCTTTTTCGTGGTTTCGCTCATTGAATGTTACTCCTGTGAATAGTAGCGCCCTGTTGTTGATAACCAAAATTGATGCAACACGCGAGCAAAGCTTAGTTATAGGGGCAGGGGTGAAAAATTTTTCGCCCCTGCATTCACCGCGGTGTTCCCTTCATTGTAAAAATGAACGTCCTGCAACGCAGAGTTGCCTTATTGCCACGAGCACGGTTGCTGTTTTCAAGCCCCCTTTGGCAAAGGGGGTTGGAAGATTTGCAGGCAGAATGAAATCCCCCTGCATCCCCCTTTTATAAAGGGGGAAGTCGTTTCATGCCGCGTCAGGGCAGTCACGGGATCTCCTCAAAACATGTCAAGCCGCAAACATTTTTTAACCAAATGAACGCACTCCCGCTATAGCGTACCGACAGGCATTTATCAATAGAATGTTATGCCGCCGCAGTAACCGCAGTTGCAATCTCTGCATACAATTTCATAAACTGCTCTTTAAGTTCAGGCATTACCTGTACAACCGGCTCCCCGCGCGAGTACCCCTCGGCAATGCGGCGGTTCCACGGAATCTTCATCACCAGGCGTATGCCTTCTTCGCGGCAATAATCCTCCACGGCATCATCGCCGATGTCCGCGCAGTTGATAATCACACCGAAGGGCACCTTCAGCTGCCGCACCGTCTCGACCGCCAGCCGCAGATCGTGCAGGCCGAACGGCGTGGGCTCGGTGACCAGGATGCAGAAATCACTGCCGCGCACGGTCTCGATCACCGGGCATGAGGTTCCCGGCGGCGAGTCGAGAATGACTGTTTTTGACGTATTGAGCCGCGTGCGCAGCTTCTTTATAATCGGCGTTGCCATGGGATCGCCCACGTTAAGCAGGCCCTGCATAAAGTCCATCGAATGCGCATGCCCTGCTTCTATCACGCCGATTTCGCGTGGTTTCTCCGTAATGGCCTTTTCCGGACATATGAGCGTACACCCTCCGCAGCCGTGACACATATGCGGGAACACCAGCACGTGCTTGCCGATCACCACCAGGGCATTGTAGGCGCACAGTTCAGCGCATGTGCGGCAGCCGCTGCATCTGGTTTCATCGACCTCGGGCACCGGCATGGTCACCGGTATTTTTTCAGCAATAACGGGACGCAGAAAAATGGCCGCATTGGGCTCTTCGACATCGCAGTCCACAAACTGCACCCCGTCAAGCGACAGGGCAAGGCTGACCGCAACGGTTGTCTTGCCCGTGCCGCCCTTGCCGCTGGCAACCGCGATAATCATCTGTACACCCGTCTGACCGGCTTCGGATCGGGCCTGCCGGACGATTTTATAAGCACATCGATAATTTTCTTTTTAACGGAGGACTTCGATGGCTTCTTATCTGCTTTCATACTCTCGATGCTCCTGATGCAGCGGGCACGGCATGCCGTGCCCCTACCGTAGGCGGAACTGGCCCCTGTAAAGAGGCAATCTCCGTAACGCAACAGTCAGTTTTTTTGAGCAGCCTGCTGCTAAAACCTTCGCACCTCGTTTTTCGCAAGAGCGCCGGCCTTGAACTTTTCGACCGCCTCCTGCACGCTGATCCCGGCGGGCGCGCTGTACATGGCAATGCCGGCGGCCTTCAAAACCTCACAGGCATTCGGGCCTATCTGGCCGCTGATAACAGCACCGACACCGGCGTTGAACAAATCCTGCGCGGCTGCCGTGCCCGCTCCGGTTGCAGCCCCTGCGGAGGTGTTTTTAACAGCAGAGATGTTTCCTGTTTCCGTATCGACGATGAAAAAATAATCACACCTGCCGAAAAGGCTGTGCGTTTGGGCCGACAGGCTGTCACCGCAGGCTGAAACAGCAATTTTCATGACCCTATCCTCGATAAAGTTCCAAAACCGCTCACAATACATTCTTTCCAGATGCGCTTGAGAAAAAGCCGTAGACAAGGCGCACAAATCCGAAGGGATGAGGCGTACTTTTGTGTACGCCGCAGTGACTGAGGATGCTGTGCAACGCAGTATACGCGCTTTTTACCAGCGCATCTAATGGCCGCCGCAGCTGTCTCCATGATCATGCTTGCACGGCGCCGTGCCGCTCACTTTGCCGTCCAGATAGGCGTTCAGCACGTTTCCGACCTGCCCGCCGACACCCGTGACAACCTCAATGCCGAAGCCGTTAAACATGTCAATGGCCTTGGGGCCCATGCCGCCGGCGATCATGACATTGGCATGCTGCTTATTGATAAAATCAGGCACCGCACCGGGAACATGCCCGTTAAAAAACGGATTGGCAACCGCCTCTGTTTTCTTCACGTCTTTGCCATCGACATCAACCATCATAAAAAACGGACAGCGGCCGAAGTGCATGCTCATCTCAGACTCAAGTCCCTTGTTCCCTTCACAGGCAAAAGCAATTTTTTTCATTCGTGTCTTCTCCTTGTTTCATCGTGTTGTATTACACCGGTTTTTACCGGGGTCCAGTTTTTATCCCGGTTTATACTTCCTGTATTTCCGCTTTTATGGCTGCGTCCCAATGTGCAGCATGCTGTCTGTCAAAAGACAGGCGGAAGAAAGATAGTATGTTGTGAAATGCTCAAAACACCCATTCAATACTGTCGGCGTTCCATGCGACCCCGGCCCATGCCGCGGCCTATTCCGTGGTCTCCGTCCAGACTGTCCGTGACCCGGGGCTGCACTGCAAATGCAAAAAACATACACACCAGGCACAGCAGCACGAATGCGCTGATAATGAGTGTCTGAGCAGCCCGGCCCGCTATCATGGTCCGCGCCATGTTCACAATCCAGGCTGTGTGCAGCACAAGATGCAGCAACAGCAGAGCTAGCAGCACGAACGCAAGCCACAGGTGCAGCGAGCCCCATTGATGCCGGTCGAAACCGAGGAAAAACATATCGACGTTTCTTCCGTACACGGCCTGCCGCGCATAACCGGGCAACAGCGTGAATTTCATCAAAAAACCCGTCCCGGCCAGCAGAGAGCCGGCAAGCAGCATCAAGGCGTCAACAAAAAAATTCATTCGGGCTTTGCCTGCCATATAGAGTCTCCTTTACATCGCCTCTATCTTGTGTTTGGCCGCGCGTAAACGCGACCAACCACCAGAGCGTTGACCGGACTAATCGAGCGTCCGGCTTTTTGACGT
>CAIRTM010000098.1 GCA_903881505.1 uncultured delta proteobacterium
CACATCGTGCAGGTCGATGAAGCGGTCGATCTTGCCGTCGGAGTCGCAGGTGATATCGGCCAGGATGGCCCTGCGGGTCGGGCATTCGTTCAGGCGGTGCACGGGCATGATCGGAAACAGCTGGTCGATGGCCCAGGAATCCGGCAGCGACTGGAATATGCTGAAATTGCAGTAATAGATGTCTGCAAGGGCGATGTCGATGCCCTCGAGCTCGACCGGCACCTGTTTTATTTTCTTAACCTCGCGGGCGATCTTGTTGATGATGTTCCAGAAAATCGTCTCGCACAGGGAACGCTCGCGCAGGCTGATCTCGCCGTGGCGGAACAGGCGCTGCACTTCGTCCTTGTAGTACAGCGCGTCGTTGTAATACTCCTGGATGTTCTTGGTGTTAACGGATTTGTAGACATCAAGCAGGTTCTGCATCATCTCGTGCGAGTCGGCCGGCAGGATTTCCGGAATGCTGAGCGCGTCAAAGCGGCTGACATCGAGGATGTTGAACAGCAGCACCGAGTAATGCGCCACGGTGGCCCGGCCCGACTCGGTGATGATGGTCGGGTGCGGCAGCTCCTTTTCATCCAGGTTCGCCATGACGATCTCGATGATGTCGGCGCAGTACTCGTTGACCGAGTAGTTGCGGCTGCAGCGGAAATTGGTCTGCGATCCGTCGTAGTCCACGGCAAGTCCGCCGCCCAGGTCAAGATATCCCATGGGCGCGCCCTCGAGCGCCAGCTCGGTGTAATAGCGGCAGGCCTCGGCCACGCCCGCCCGGATGTCCCGGATGTTTGGTATCTGGGAGCCCAGGTGATAGTGCAGCAGCTGCAGGCACTCGAGCATGCCCTCCTGCTTAAGCATGTCGACAAGGGCGATTATCTCCGTGGTGTTCAGTCCGAACAGGCTGCGGTCGCCGCCGGATTCAGCCCAGTGGCCGCTGGCCTTATGCGAAATTTTGAGCCGCACGCCGAGCCGGGGCGTGATCTTGAGCTGCCTGGCCCTGCGCAGCACGAGCTCGAGTTCGCACGGCATCTCGACCACGATGAAGCATTTGAAACCGAGCTTGATGGCGTACAGGGCAAGGTCGACGAACTTTTCGTCCTTGTAGCCGTTGCAGATAATACAGGCCTCGGGATCCCTGATCGTGGATATGGCGATGATCAGCTCGGCCTTGCTGCCGGCCTCAAGGCCGTGGTGATAGCAGGAGCCGAAGCGGGTGATCTCCTCGATCACCTGCTGCTGCTGGTTCACCTTGATGGGGTACACGCCCCGGTACTGGCCCCGGTAATTGAACTGCCTGATGGCGTCATTGAAGCTCTCGTTCAGGATGGAGAGCTGCGAGTCGAGCATGTTCTCAATGCGCAAAAGCACCGGCATCTCAAGCCCGCGCTCCTTGATGCCCGAAATGATTTCCATGAGGCTGATGGATTGATCCTCTCGCCCCCTGATCGGCGTGGCAACAACCTCACCCCTGTCGGAAACCGAGAAAAAGCCCTTGCCCCAGTTGGGAACGCCGTAGGCCTCTTTCGAGTTTTCAACCGTCCAGCGGTTGAGCTTGCCGTTCTGGATCAGCGCCAGTTCTTTTTCGTTCATGCTGCATGTCCTTGAAGGTGTTGAAAAAATCTGCAGTACAAAATCTTCCTGCCGGCAGCCGCGCGCTGCCGGATCACAGTACGGTGCCGTTGGCGAGAGCCTATCATACCAGTAAAAACGCTTTATATCCACAGTTCACTGACAGCACAACAAAAAAAACGGGGGCCCGGGCAGGCCTGCATATCGCGAAACGGCGCTCCCCCGGCATTTTATTTTTCTTTGTGAACAGGTCAACACTCAAGTATACTGTCCCGAAAATTACCACGGCGCGAACCTATACCATGTGGAAGGCTTGTCACGTGAAGGCATACCGCACAGTATTTATTGTTATGGCACTGCTGCTTACGGACGGCCCGCTGCTGTCAGGAGCGCCGCTGCCGGAGCAGGTTGAAAATACGCTCGGCATGCAGTTTGTGCTGGTGCCGGCGGGTGAATTTTTGATGGGCAGCGACGAAGATCCCGAATCGCTCGCCAAAGCCTATCCGCAGTATGAACGCAGACGGTTTCTCATCCTCGAAGACGAGGCTCCCGTGCACCGCGTCCGGATCACCCGCCCCTTTTACCTTGGCCGGTTCGAGGTGACGGTCGGCCAGTTCAGAAAATTCCTGGCCCTGTCCGGCTACGTGCCCGAATCCGTGGCTGACCAGACCGGCGGCTACGGTTACAACCGAGACTATGATTCCGCGAAGTCCAGGCGCGGCGATGCCTTCGAGGGCCGCGATCCGAAGTATTCATGGTCTAATCCGGGCTTTGCGCAAAGCGACGATGAGCCGGTCGTGAATGTGACCTGGCATGACGCGCAGGCCATGGCTGCCTGGCTGAGCCGCACGGAGGGCGCAACCTACCGGCTGCCAACCGAGGCCGAGTGGGAATATGCCTGCCGCGCCGGCACCCGCACCCGCTACGCAAGCGGCGACGATCCGGCTACGCTGCTCAAGGCGGCCAATGTCTTCGACGCCGACTGCATGCAGAACTGGCTGAAATGGAAACAGTTCGCGCTTGCAGGCCGCGACGGCTTTGCGTTCACGGCTCCTGTTGGCAGCTTCGCGCCGAACGCCTGGGGCCTGCACGACATGCACGGCAACGTGTGGGAATGGTGCGCCGACTGGCACAGCGATACCTACTATGCCGAATCGCCCGTTGACGACCCGCAGGGCCCGGCCGCGGGTACGGTGCGGGTCCGCCGCGGAGGGTCCTGGCACACCTGGCCGTTCTACGCGCGCTCGGCGTACCGCAACTGGAACAAGCCTGATACGCGTTATACGCTGGTCGGCATGCGCCTTGTGCGCGAGGCCCGATAACAGCCGGCTGCCGCCGTTGCCGAGCCGAAGAAAGGACCCGTGATGGCACCGAACAAAATATTCGCCCTGCTGATTGTATCCGCCGCCCTGCTGATGTGCGCCGGATGCCGAACGTTTCCAAAATGGCCGGCCGCAGGCCAGCCGGTTGCGAAACCGGCACCCGCCGAGCCTGTCCAGCAGGACAGCGCCGGGCCGGCCCCGGCGCCGGCCCCGGCGGAATCAGTCGTGGGAACGGCCCGCTACTACGCCAGCCGCTTCCACGGCCGCAGAACCGCCTCGGGGGAAGTATACGACCAGAAAAAAATGACGGCCGCCCATCCCAGCCTGCCGTTCGGCACGCTCGTGAAAGTGGAGAATCTCGCCAACAGTTTATCCGTCGTCGTCAGGGTCAACGACCGCTGCCGCAGGCACGAGGAAGTCTTTATTGACGTGTCACGCGAGGCCGCGCTCGAACTCGGCTTTATCAGGCAGGGTACGGCAAAAGTCCGGATCATCGTTCTTAATAATGCGCACGAGGAAGGCTCTGCTGCCGCACGGAATTAACCGCACCGGGGGCGTTTTTCAACAGCCTGCTATTACGGGTAATTTTTGTGCAGCTGCACGGGTTCGGTGTTTTTGCGCATCCGCAGATTAAGCGTTTCCACGAAAAGTGAAAAAGCCATCGCAAAATAGATATAGCCTTTCGGGAAATGCACTTCAACGCCTTCGGCCACCAGCGTCGTGCCGATCAGCAGCAGAAAGCTGAGAGCAAGCATTTTTATGGTCGGGTGGCTGTCGACAAAGCGGCTGACCCTGCCGACCGCAAACATCATGATAATGACGGAAATGATCACGGCCAAAACCATGACGCTCAGCCACTGTGCCAGCCCCACCGCCGTTATGACCGAGTCAAGCGAAAAGACGATATCAAGCAGCATTATCTGCGCGAGTATGCCCGCAAATGACGCCGTGGCCCGCCGCACCGGGGCATGTTCGGCCTCGCCCTCCAGCTTTTCATGAATTTCAAACGTGCTTTTGCCGATCAGGAAAAGGCCGCCGATGATCAGGATCAGGTCGCGCCCCGAGATCTCATTGCCCAGCACCGTGAAAAGGGGCGCTGACAGGCGCATGATCCAGGTCAGCGACAAGAGGAGCAGAATGCGCGATACCATGGCAAGCCCCAGGCCGAGCACCTTGGCTTTTTCCCGCTTATCGGGAGGCAGCTTGCCGGCCAGGATCGTTATGAACACGATATTGTCGATGCCCAGCACGATTTCCAGCGCCGTCAGGGTCAGAAGCGATATCCAGGCCTGCGTTTCAAAAATCCATTCCATGACTGCTCCATTCTATAATCTGAATCGCACCAGAGAAATTACGGCATGCAGCTGCAGGGTGCGCCGTGTCCGTTCATCAGGATGTTTCCTGCCGACGCACAGGCTCAGGCCCCGCTCAGGCGGAATAATTCAATCCCCTGTCTTTGACGACTTCAATTCCGCCCTGAAATTGCCAAGCGGCAGGCCGCACATAATTTTTACGGGCAGCCTTCGCTCATCAGCGCTTATCCAGAGCCTCACCGTCGCGCCGGATAGCGTATCAAGCAGTGTTGAAAATCCCGCAAGCTGCGGCGCTATCACATACGCGTCATACTCTCCGCTTTCCACCCGCACCTTGTGCTTTCCCAGCACGCCGGCCCTTACAACGGCGCACGTCAGGCCATCAGAAACGGGCCTGGAAAATTCTTTGATTCCTTTGAGATCAAGAAGGCGAAGGGCATAGATTACAGACAGCGGGTCAAAAGCTCCGGGCAGAAGGGTTGCGGGCCGGTATTTTGTTCCATTGCAGCTATACTGCGCTTGGCGTTTTTGCCAGTCAAAGGTAACGGTCACGTCCTGCCCCGCCGTGCCGCTCGTGCGTTCTTTATACAAAAGCGCATGCGCCATGGCGGTGTCGGCATAGGACTCAATATGGTCGCTGATCATAAGGACCGCATTAAGAAGAGGCGAGATCGCGGAGTTCATCGTGAAATGATATGCCGGTATGCCGTTTACCGCAGCCATAGGCGTAACGTCAAAGGTCACTTCGCCGGCCGCAGTATCTTCCCAATAGATGCTGTAATGAAGTTTTTCTCCCGGCTTGAAAGGTATGGTGTCTGCTGCAGGGCACACGCGTGCTGCCAGGAGCAGCATGCTTGCAAAAAAAAAGGCTGTGCGTGCCTTTTGATGCATTCGTTATTTCCCTTTGCGCTGATACAAGGGCACAGCAGCACCCTTGTTGTGCAGAGCGTATCCTGCGATTCTTCCGTCGCGAATATACAGGGCTGTCAGCAGCGCGAGATACACCCCGATCGCGCCTGTCTCCAGCCAGTACGGCAGTGTTGAGCGGCCCTGCGGGAGTACAGAGGCAAGCGCGTCCGACAGATTGACCGCTGCCAGCCCACACACCGTAAGCGCGAGCACGACAATCGCGCCCGGCGCAGCTGGGCGATGCCGCGCTGCAGCGTAAAACAGCGCGATATAGGCGCAGACCGCAAAAGAAATGATCTTGTCCTGATAGGCGTAATACGGCGTATCGTAATACACAAAAAGAACCGGAACCTTCAGGCCGAAGAAATGCGCCAGCGCCATGCAGCAGAAATATACCATACCGGCCAGGAATGCGTACTGTGTCGGCTTTGAATTCATCGGATTTTTTCGCTCATATTGTGTGTTCCGCCGCATCGCAGCGGCACGTGCGCGGCTACGCGCCGTCGCGTGCATCTGTTTTTATGTAAAGGCGCTTTTGCAGGTGCTCAGTAATCAGGCAGCTCTTTTGGCCCGGTATTGTGATAGCGTATGACCTTTTGCCCCATTCAAAAGCAGGGCGTTACGAGACGTTTGCCGCAGGCTCATTGAGCCGATTTTTGAGTCTACAGGCTGCTGAAAATCGATTTGACCTCGGGGCTGTAGGTCCGGCCTGCTGAATAGATGACCAGCGGAGGGAGGATCTCCACCCCGCTGCCGGCGTTTTTCAGGCCTTCAGCCAGGACCATCGCGGCGCTCTCGCCCGCGCGCGAGTGCACGCAGCGCAGGGCCTTGGGCTCAATGTTGTTTGCGCGCATGGTGCAGATGAGATCGGTGCTGCGGGAGGCGGAAAATATCGCGCATAATCTCCCGCCGTTCTTGAGCATGTAAGAAGCCGCGCAGACAAAATCGCTCAAGGTTGCCAGCAGTTCGTGGCGCGCACCGGCTTCCTGCGAACCGGGGTTGATGCGGCCGGTCCCAAGCGGGTAGAAGGGCGGGTTGGCAACGGCCGCGTCAAAGGATTCAGCCGGAAGCAGGGAGCGGATATTTTTTATGTCGGCCTGCTCGATGCTCACGCGCTGCCCGAGTGTGTGCAGTTCCACGTTGCGCCGGGCAAGCTCTGCAAGTTCGGGCTGTATTTCAAAACCGGTGAGCGATGTAACGTCGGCAGAGCGCGAAAGGATCACCGGCAGCACGCCGCTGCCTGTGCCGAGGTCGGCAACACAGCCGCCCACCCGTTCGCGGGCGAACGCCGCCAGCAGCAGGCTGTCGATCGAAAACCTATAGCCGCCTTTATACTGGTACAGTCTCAGGCGGCCGTCAAAGAGGCTGTGCAGTTCAATGCCTTCCGTGTCCATGCGCAGTGTCCAATTATGAAATCTGCTTTACAGCCGTGCCCATCAACGATAAAGTATTTGCCCTGAGTAGTCAACACAAGGCAGCGGCTGCAGGCCGCGTAATTTTTAAACCCGCTGGCAGCTTCATGAAACGCGTCATTATCGGAACCGCCGGTCATATCGACCACGGCAAAACCGCCCTTGTCAAGGCCCTGACCGGGATTGACTGCGACCGCCTGCGCGAGGAAAAAGAGCGCGGCATCACGATTGAACTCGGTTTCGCTGCGCTTGATCTTGGCGGCGGGAGGCGCGTCGGCATTGTCGACGTGCCGGGCCATGAAAAATTTGTGAAGAACATGGTCGCGGGCGCAACCGGTATTGACGCGGTCATGCTCGTTATCGCCGCCGATGAGGGAGTTATGCCGCAGACCCGCGAGCACCTTTCCATCTGCCGGATGCTGGCGGTGCAGGCCGGCTGTATCGTGCTGACCAAGTCGGATCTCGTGGAACCCGACTGGCTGGAGCTGGTGGTCGCCGATGTGCGCGACTTCGTCGCGGGCTCGTTTCTTGAGGGCGCTCCGGTTGCGTCGGTTTCGGCGCGGACCGGAGCCGGCCTTGATGAGCTGAAATCCCTGCTGGCGCAGCTCGTTGACGGCGTTCAGGAACGCTCGGCAAAGGGGCTGTGCCGTCTGCCGGTCGACCGCGTGTTCACCATGAAAGGCTTCGGAACGGTGATTACCGGCACGCTGCAGGCCGGCACGCTGCAGAGCGGCGATGAGGTGGCGATCGAGCCCTCGGGGGTGCGGGCCAAAATCCGCGGGCTCCAGGTGCACGGGTTATCAGTCGGGAGCGCCGGCGCGGGCCAGCGCACGGCCATTAATTTTCAGGGCATGGAAAAAGAGAACATCGAGCGCGGCGATGTTGTCGGCCTGCCGGATACGCTTGTGCCGACAAAAAAAATCGCACTCTGGTATGAGCATCTTGCCGGCGCCGACAGGCCGCTGAAGAACCGCGCGCCGGTCCGCTTTCATGCGGGCACGGCCGAACGGATCGGCCGGGTTGTGCTGCTTGAGGCCGAGGAAATGCCGCCCGGAGATAAAGCCTTTGTGCAGATCGTGCTCAGCGCCCCGGTGGTTGTGCTGCCGGGCGACCGATTCGTGCTGCGCAGCTATTCTCCCGTGGCTACGATCGGCGGCGGCATGATTCTTGACATCCAGCCGCCCAAACACAAACGCATGGCGCCGGCAACCGCTGCGCGGCTCACCGTGCTGAAGGACGGTTCAATCAGCGATTGCATCCAGCTGTACTGCCGGGAGGCCGGTGTGCGCGGCATTGAGTTCGATGCGCTGCTGCGGCGCTGCGGACGGGCCCGGCAGGAACTGCTCACGGTGCTGGACGCCATGACAGCGCGCGGGGAGATCGTTCTTGCGTCTAAAAAGCCGCAGTTTTTTGCCATGCCGGGCATTATTGAGGAACTCTGTGCCGCTGCGCTTGCGCAATTGAAAGCTTTTCACGAGAGCAGCCCGCTTGTTCCCGGCATGCGCCGGCAGGAGCTGCTCGACCGGCTCGCGCCCGGCACGGATGCGCGTCTTTTTCAGTGGGTGCTTGACCGGATGGCAGCCGACGCAAGCATGCGCGTGCAGCAGGAATTTCTGTCGCTGCCATCGCATCGGCCGGCCCTTCAGCTGGGCCAGCAGAAATTAAAGGATACGGTGGTCAGGCTGTACACGGCCGGCGGTCTCATGCCGCCCACGCGCAGGGAAGTGCTCGAGAACTCGGGCGCGCGGGAAAAAGAGCTTGCTGAAATCCTGCAGCTGCTGGTGCGCGAGGGCGTGCTGGTCAGGCTCAGTGATGATCTCTACTATACGGCCGGGAGCATGCGGGACCTGAGCGAACAGGCCGCGCTGTTCATGCAGCAGCACGGCGAGCTGACCATTCAGGGCTTCAAGGACCAGACCGGCCTGACCCGCAAATTCCTCATCCCCCTGTTTGAATACTTCGACCGCATCCGGCTCACGATCCGGATGGGGGACAAGCGCATCCC
>CAIRTM010000099.1 GCA_903881505.1 uncultured delta proteobacterium
AGGTGATGGTGGCGATGAAGGACCTGCGCGCCGATATCGACGCGCTCGAGCTGCTGCTGCCGCGCTCCCAGTGGCCCGTGCCGACCTATGCCGACATGCTGTTCAAGCTGTAAGGCAGGGATGCATACAGAGAAACCGGGTGCTTCCCGGGCGCCTGGACCATTGAGGATCCGGGTGTTCTGCAATTTTGGGGGTTCCCGGGGCTGATGGATCCGGGCGGCGGCATGTCACGGACGTCTTCCGGATGCCCGCCCGGGGATGTATAAAAACGGCCTTTGACGATATACGCATACCGGCAGCACAGCCCGCAGCAGGATGGTGTGCGCCCGATCCCGCGCGCCGGATTTTCGGCCGGCATGCAACCGTATGCTATCGACAGCCAATAAACAGCAATAATGCCTGTGCCGCTCTAATGTCTTTGTACGGGGGGACATGATGAAACCGGGAAATGAACTGCTGAAGGTACTGGTATGTGCGGGCCTGACCCTGCTGTGGTGCGCCCCGGCATCGGCCGAAGTAAAAAAGGTGTATCACGACACCGGGAAGGTCCACTATGAATGGAACTACGTGAATGGCATGCTGGAGGGTGTTTCCAAAGAGTATTACAAGCAGGGCCCGTTGAAATTTGAATGGAGCTACAAAAGCGGCCGGCTGGACGGCATAGCCAGGCGCTATTATAAAAGCGGCAAGCTCATGGAGGAGCTCAACTATAAAAACGGGGAAAAGGACGGCCGGAGCAGGGGATATTACGAGAACGGCAGAATTCACTTTGTCGAGACCTACAAAAACGGCGACCTTGTTGACAGGGTTGAGTATGATGAGGAAGATGAGCTGACGCCCCAGGTTCCTGACAACGGCATGAACCCCTTGTAATTGTAATGCAGCTATCAACCCACCGACTGTTTGTGACGCGTCCTCGCACGGCCTGCACGCCTTCCATCGGCGCTATGCATGGCGCCCCGGCGCCGCTGCATGCTGCTTCAGCCCGGAGCGCATCGCGTATTCGGGGGCCATGGGTATTGACACACCGGATCATCCATCGTATCATGTGCTTGAACTCAAAGCGGTGTCAAGGGCGGCAGGCCCCTGAAACCGCATATCAAATTGAATAGTTCGAAAGATCAGTCGGTTCCTGTATGGAACGCGGACGGGCCGAACGAGGCAGCAGGCGCAAGCCCTGTGGGACGAATGTTCTACAGGGCTTTTTTGATACGCAGGCGGGGTTGTACCCGGGGAGCTGGCCATGAATGATCATTGCGACGGTCTTCACGAAAAAAAACGGGTTGCGCTCCTGTCGGTCATTGCAGCCGTATTTCTCACCGCCTCCAAGCTGGTGATCGGAACCCTGACCGGCAGCCTCGGCATTTTGTCGGAAGCGCTGCACTCCGGCCTGGACCTCGTTGCTGCCGCCATTACCTATTTCTGCGTGCATGTCTCGGACAAACCCGCGGACACCGAACACCACTATGGCCACGGGAAAATCGAAAACCTGTCCGCCCTGCTTGAAACACTGCTTCTTTTTATAACCTGCATCTGGGTCATCTATGAAGCCCTCCGCCGGCTTGCAACGGGGCACTCCGCGATCGAGGTGAATGTCTGGAGCTACCTTGTCGTCATAGCCTCGATCCTGGTCGATTTAGGACGCTCGCGCTCACTTATGCGCGCGGCCAAAAAGTATAACAGCCCGGCGCTCGAAGCTGATGCGCTGCATTTTTCAACCGACATCTGGAGCTCCGCCGTGGTGCTCTTCGGCCTTGTGATAGCAGGCTTCGGATGGCATGCCGCCGATTCAGTCGCAGCGCTTGTCGTTGCGGCAATCGTTATCTATGTGTCCTGCAGGCTGGGAAAAAAATCAATCGATGCGCTGCTTGACAAAGCCCCGAAGCATGTGGCGGACATCGTCGCCGGGATAGCCGCCCAGGCGCCCAATGTAAGCTCCTACCATGACATTAGGGTGCGCAATGCAGGGGCGGACGTTTTTGTCGACATCGTCGTACACTTCGAGCCGTTGCTGACGATCGAGCAGACGCATGCCGTATCTGATGAAATCGAGCGCATGATCCGGGCCGCCGTCCCGCGCAGCACGGTATTCGTGCACCAGGAGCCGGAACAATAAAAACAGCCCTGCCGCGAATCCCTGCACGTGCTGCCTGGGTATCTTCCAAAGTATTCAGATATTGACGTCCCGTGAGAACTATCGTATAGCTCACGCATGCCCGATACGCCGCACACCTTAAAAATCCTCATTGTGGATGACGAGATAAATATCCGCAAAACACTCGCCGTATGCCTGGAAACGGAAGGCCACGGCATCGTCGCCGTCAGTAATTTTGAGGACGCGCTATCACAGGCCGCGGCGAAAACATTCGAGCTGGCATTTGTCGACCTGCGCCTGGGGGCGGCTGACGGGCTTGACCTGATCCCTGCACTGCTTGCGAAAAACCCTGAGCTTAAAATAATCGTCATCACCGCCTATGCCTCCATCGATACGGCCGTTGAGGCCATGCGCCGGGGGGCAACCGACTATATTCCCAAGCCGTTCACCCCCGCGCAAGTGAAGCTTGCCGTCAGCAAGGTCGCGGAAATTCTCTCTCTTGAGCGAAAAGTCTCCGCCCTGCAGGACGATATGGGCCGGCTGAACCCTGCGTTTGATGTATCGACCGAATGCCCGAAAATGCAGCAGGCGATCATGACAGCCCGCAAAGTGGCGGCTTCAGACGCAACGGTTTTGCTGCGGGGCGAAAGCGGCACCGGCAAAACCGCGCTTGCGCGCATGCTGCACGGCTGGAGCAGCCGCACGCACAAGCCCTATGGGACTGTTTCGTGCCCGACCCTTTCGTCGGAACTGCTGGAAAGCGAGCTTTTCGGCCATGCGAAAGGCGCTTTCACCGGGGCGGTTCGCGATAATCAGGGGCGCATTGCGGCATGTGAGGGAGGGACCCTCCTGCTCGATGAAATCGGCGATGTGCCGCTGCCGCTGCAGTCAAAGCTTCTGCGCTTCATCCAGGACCGGGAGTATGAGCGCGTGGGTGAATACCTGACGCGCAGGGCGGATGTGCGCGTGATTGCCGCAACCAATATTAATCTTGAGCAGGCGGTTGCCGAGGGCCGATTCCGCGAAGACCTTTTTTACCGGATTAATGTTATCCAGATTGATATCCCCCCGCTGCGCGAGCGGCAGGAGGATATAGCAGCCCTTGCGCAGCGCCTGCTCATATTTTTCGGCCGCTGCAATCATCGCCTGTTTAACGGATTTACCGATGACGCGCTGCGCGCCCTCCAAAGCTATGCATGGCCCGGCAATATCAGGGAACTGCGCAATGTCATCGAGCGTGCCGCAATCCTCTGCCCCGTCGATACCGTGGGAGCAGAGCACCTGCCGGCCGGCATAGTGCCCGATGCTTCCCAGCCCCGGCTTGGAGATCCGGTGCCGCTGAAACAGATCGAGCAGCAGCATATCCGCCGGGTGCTCGCCGCAACAAAGTCCCTGCAGGAAGCCGCCGAGGTTCTTGGCATTGACCAGGCAACACTCTGGCGCAAGCGTAAGGACTACGGTATTTAAGCACTTCCCGCCTTGCAATTTGCACTATCCTCGCGGACCTCTTCTTGCACGTTTCAATGTCCGGCCGCAGAAGCCTCTTAAAAACCGTGCTATTTCAGGCTGTTATCGCAACGCTCCGTTGGCATGTCCAGTGCAATGCATCCATGCTGAAGGAGACGGCGTATGCTCACTATCAGTCATAAACTTTCCATCGGTTTCGGCGGCCTGCTGTTTCTGCTCGTGGCGATAGGCAGCCAGGGCATGTACCTGATTTCCGATCTGGGCCAGTCCATCGATGTGATCCTGCGCGAAAACTACCGCAGCGTTATCGCCTGCCAGGAAATGAAAGAAGCGCTTGAGCGGACTGACAGCGGAGCCCTTTTTTGTCTGCTCGGCTATGAAGACGGCAAAAAGCTGATGGGAGAAAATAAACGCACGTTTCAAAAAGCCCTCGCTGTCGAACTGAACAACATAACCATGCCCGGCGAAAAGGAAAAGGCCGGGCATATCCGCAGGCTTTTTGCGCGCTATCAGGAGGCCCTGCATGACATGCAGAGCCCCGACATAGCGCATGATGACCGCACGGCTGTTTATTTCAACAGGCAGCTGCCGCTTTTCTACCAGATCAAAGACGCTGCGGATGACATCCTGCACATGAATCAGAACAACATGAGCGACGCCAATGACAGGGCCCGCAACCGCGCCGCAGCCGCCCGCCGGCAGATGGGGCTCCTGCTGTTTGCCGGCGCCCTGGTCGCCGCGGCATTCATGTTTTATACCCGCCGCTGGATTTTACAGCCGGTCAAGCGCCTCATGCAGTCGGCAGAAGAAATCAGGAAGGGCAATCTCGAACTGTGCGTGGCGGCGGATTCTCATGATGAAATCGGCCAACTGTCGGCGGCTTTCAATGACATGGCCCAGAGCCTGCGGGAGTTCCGCCGCAGCGACCAGACAAAGCTGACGCTGTTGCAGCGTTCAGCCCGGGAGGTATTCAGAAACCTTCCCGAGATTACGGCGATCATCGATCTTGACGGAACCGTTGGCGTGGCAACGGAAACGGCCCGTGATGCGTTCGGTCTGCAGGCGGGCGCGAGAATACAGGACAGCCCGCACGAGTGGCTGCGCTTGCTGTACGCCGAAGCGCGCTCGGCAGCGGGACCGGCAGCCGAAAAAACCCGCACAACGTTCCAATGGTTTATCAACGGCAGAGAATATTTTTTTCAGCCCCGCGCCGTGCCCGTGCTCGACGCCGGCTATCAGGTAACCGGGGTCCAGCTGTCTTTTAAAGATGTAACGCAGCAGCGGCAGCATGATGAAATGAAACGGGATCTCATTGCAACGGTGTCGCATCAGCTGAAAACACCTCTCACCTCCATCCGCATGGTGATTCACCTGCTGCTGGAGGAAAAGGTCGGGGCGCTGGCCGAGAAGCAGGCGGAACTTCTGCTGGCCGCGCGGGAGGACAGTGACCGCCTGCATGCAATTCTCGAAGACCTGCTCGACATCAGCCGCATCGAGTCGGGCAGGGCCCTGCTGAGGCTTGCGCCGGTTGCGCCGCAGGCCCTCGCGGCGGAAGCATGCGGACGCTTTGCGGCAGCCTGCCGGGACAAGGGAGTTGCCTTGCACATGCAGGTGCCCGCCGATCTGCCGGACGCGCTTGCTGACGCAGCGCGCATCGGCCATGTATTTGAAAACCTGCTGTCAAACGCCCTGCACTATACGATGGCGGGAGGAAACGTAACGCTTGCGGCGTGCGCCGATGAACAGCACGTTATTTTTACGGTTACTGATACCGGCTCCGGCATACCGTCTCAATACCTGGACAAGATATTCACCCGGTTTTTCCGCGTTCCGGACCAGCCGGCGCCTTCGGGCGCAGGGCTCGGGCTTGCCATAGCCCGTGAGATCGTGGAAGCCCACGGCGGCACGATAGCGGCCGCCAGCGCCGAGGGCGCCGGCACGACCTTTACCGTAACGCTGCGGCGCGCTGGAAGCACGCAGGACCTCAGGAGGATTATATGAGCGATATTCTGTTTGTATGCGTCAGCTGTATTTTCTTTGCTGCCTGTATTCTGTACGCAGCTTTCTGCGAAAGGATATAAACCAATGTTTGAAATCATCATCGGCGTGATAGGCACAGCCCTGATTGCATATTTATTCGTATCGATCATCAAGCCGGAAATTTTTTAAACGAAAGGCCCCTCGTGCATCCGGTAAACATCATAGAACTGCTGCTGTTCGTCGGGCTGCTGCTCGCCATGACAAAGCCTTTGGGGCTGCACCTTGCCGCCGTGCTTGACGCGCAGGGGAAAACAGTGCTCGATCCGTTCGTGCAGCCCGCCGAAAAATTCCTGTACCGGCTGATCGGCATACGCAGCACGGACGAACAGTCCTGGAAGCGGTACACGGTATCGCTGTGCGCTTTCAGCCTTGTGAGCATGCTGTTTACCTATGCCGTGCTGCGGCTCCAGCACCTGCTGCCGCTCAATCCCCAGGGCTTCGGGCCTGTGCGCCCTGACCTGGCATTCAATACCGCCGCAAGTTTCACCACCAACACCAACTGGCAGAGCTATGGCGGAGAGTCAACCCTGTCGTACTTTTCCCAGATGGCGGGCCTGACCCTGCATAACTTCGCTTCCGCCGCGGCGGGCATTGCAGTCGCGGCGGCGCTGGTGCGCGGCATCAGCCGCCACAGCGTCAAAACTATCGGTAACTTCTGGGTCGACCTTGTGCGGACCAACCTGTATCTGCTCATTCCCGCAAGCTTTATTTTTGCGCTCTTTCTAATGTCGCAGGGCGTAATCCAGAATTTTCATCCCTATGTGACGGCACAGCCTCTTGACCAGCAGGCTGCCGCGGCACAAAGTATCGCCCAAGGCCCCCTGGCCTCGCAGATCGCCATTAAAATGCTCGGCACCAACGGGGGCGGATTCATGAATGCCAATGCCGCGCACCCCTATGAAAATCCCACGCCGCTGTCGAATTTTCTGCAGATGCTGGCAATTCTGCTGATCCCGAGCGGGCTGACCTATTATCTGGGCCGAATGCTGAAAAACCAGCGGCATGGCTGGGCGGTATGGACGGCGATGCTCATCATGTTTCTTGCCAGTTTGTCCGTATGCTGGTGGTCTGAAAGCGCAGGCAATCCCCGGCTCCACGCGCTGGGCGTCGATGCCGCTGAAGGGAACATGGAAGGCAAGGAGGTCCGCTTCGGGATTTTCGATTCCGCCCTGTTTGCAACCGTCACCACCTCGGCCTCATGCGGCGCGGTCAATGCCATGCATGATTCGTTTACGCCAGCGGGAGGCCTCATGCCGCTTGTGAACATCCAGCTCGGCGAAGTGGTTTTCGGGGGCGCAGGCGCGGGCCTCTACGGCATGCTGGTGTTCATCGTACTTACGGTTTTCCTTGCCGGCCTTATGGTGGGGCGCACTCCCGAATATGCGGGCAAAAAAATCGAGGCCCGCGATATCAAGCTGTGCGCACTGGCCCTGCTCATACTCGTCTGCACCATTCTTGGATTCACGGCCTGGGCGGCAGTGGCACCCCGGGGAACCGCAGCCATAACCAACCGGGGCCCCCACGGACTTACGGAGATGTTGTATGCCTTTTCATCCGCCGCGGGCAACAACGGCAGCGCATTTGCGGGTTTGGGCGCCACTACCGTCTGGTACAACACGACGCTCGGCATTGCCATGCTTCTGGGCAGATTCTTCATGATCGTGCCGATTCTCGCCCTCGCGGGATCGCTGGGTGCTAAAAAGCCCATGCCGCAGACTGCGGGCACATTTCCGGTTGCGGGCCCGACCTTCATCGTGCTGCTGGTTGGCACGGTGCTGATCGTCGGCGCGCTCACGTTTTTGCCGGCGCTTGCCCTGGGGCCCATTGTCGAGCATTTTCTCATGACCACGGCACCAGTGGTATATTAAGGAGACGGCGGTGGCGGTAAAATCACGATCGCTTTTCGACATGGAGATAGCGCTTCCGGCGCTGGCGGATGCCTTCAAAAAGCTGAACCCCGCGTCCATGCTGAAAAACCCCGTCATGTTCGTGACCGAAGCCGGCGCCGCGATCACGACCGCCTGCCTTTTCAAGACGGCGGGAGCGGGGCCGTTCCTGTTTACGCTCCAGATAACGCTCTGGCTCTGGTTTACCGTGCTGTTTGCGAATTTCGCGGAAGCCATGGCCGAAGGCCGCGGCAAAGCCCAGGCCGACGAGCTCAGGAAGACCCGCACGAAAACCATGGCGAACCGTCTGCGCGCAGCCGGCGGGACCGAGCAGGTGTCGGCCGAACTGCTCCGGAAAAACGACGTGGTGGTGGTGTCGGCAGGCGAGGTGATACCGGCTGACGGCGAGATCACGGAAGGCGTTGCCACGGTTGACGAGTCGGCAATCACGGGGGAATCGGCCCCCGTGATCCGTGAGGCGGGCGGCGACAGAAGCGCGGTCACCGGCGGCACGCGGGTCCTTTCGGACCGGATCACGGTGACCGTCACGGCAAATCCCGGCGAAAGCTTTCTTGACCGCATGATCCGGCTGGTCGAAGGCGCGAAGCGGCAGAAAACGCCCAATGAGATCGCGCTTACGATACTGCTTTCGGCCCTTACGATTATATTTCTCGCAACCGTCATGTCCCTGAAATGCTTCGGCCTTTACAGCGGCATATCGTTTTCGATACCGGTGCTGGTTTCACTGCTGGTGTGCCTGATCCCGACAACGATCGGCGGTCTTTTAAGCGCCATCGGCATAGCGGGCATCGACCGGCTGGTGCAGAAAAACGTGCTTGCCATGAGCGGCAGGGCGGTGGAAGCGGCCGGCGACGTCAACGTGCTGCTGCTTGACAAGACCGGCACCATAACCCTTGGCGACCGCCAGGCAACCGAGTTCATTCCGGCGGAAGGAGTAACACTGCAGGAACTTGCCAGCGCTGCCCAGCTTGCCTCGCTTGCCGATGAAACGCCCGAGGGCAGAAGCATTGTGGTGCTGGCAAAGCAGTATGGCCTGCGGGGCCGCTCCATCGCTGAGCTGCCGCATGCCCGGTTCGTATCGTTCACCGCCCAGACGCGCATGAGCGGGGTGGATATCGACGGCCGCCGCATCAGAAAAGGCGCGGCCGCCGCCGTCCAGGCCTTCGCCGGCAGCCTCTTTCCGCCTGATATCCGGATGGCGCTCAGCCGCATCGGCCAGTCCGGAGGCACCCCGCTGGTGGTCGCTGATTCCGACCGGGTGCTCGGCATCGTTCACCTGAAGGATATCGTCAAGGGGGGCCTCAAGGACCGGTTCGACCGCTTTCGCGCCATGGGCATAAAGACCGTTATGATAACCGGGGATAACCGCATGACGGCCGCGGCCATTGCAGCCGAGGCCGGTGTTGACGATTTCGTCGCCGAGGCAAAGCCTGAAGACAAGCTTGCCCTCATACGCCGCGAGCAGGCCGCCGGCCGCCTGGTGGCCATGACCGGCGACGGCACCAATGACGCGCCGGCCCTGGCGCAATCCGATGTGGGGGTTGCCATGAACACGGGCACGCAGGCCGCCAAGGAGGCCGGTAATATGGTCGACCTCGATTCCAATCCCACCAAGCTTCTTGAAATCGTTGAGATCGGCAAACAGATGCTGATCACCCGGGGAGCCCTCACCACGCTCAGCATTGCCAATGATGTGGCCAAGTATTTCGCCATCATTCCGGCCATGCTGATCGCCGCCTTCCCGGCCACGGCACCCCTGAACATTATGGGCCTGCAGTCGGCCGAAAGCGCTATTTTAAGCGCGGTCATTTTCAATGCCCTGATCCTCATTGCGCTGATTCCGCTGGCCCTGCGCGGGGTGCAGTTCCAGCCGGTTCCTGCGGCCGTGCTGCTTCGCAGAAATATTTTACTCTACGGTCTGGGTGGCTTGGCGGCGCCGTTTGCGGGCATAAAAATCATTGATATTCTTGTTAACGCGCTGCATCTTGTTTAGAAAGGAGAAAGCTGCGTGAACGCCATTATGAGCGAGATCCGCACGGCACTGATGTCGACACTGGTCCTGGTCGTGCTGGTGTGCTGCCTGTATCCGCTGGCTGTGCGGGGCGCGGGACTGCTGATTTTTCCCCGGAACGCCGCTGGCTCGCTGATTACCCGCGCGGGAACCATCACCGGCTCGGAGCTTATAGGGCAGTGTTTTACAGGGCCCCGGTATTTTCATACCCGGCCGTCGGCGGCAGGCAAAGGCTATGATGCGGCAAACTCCGGGGGCAGCAATCTCGGCCCCCTGTCAAAGCATCTCCGTGATACCGTTGCCGAACGTGTTGCCGCCTACAGGCAGGAAAATGGGCTGGGCCCCGATATCCGGGTGCCTGCCGACGCGGTGACCGCCTCGGGAAGCGGCCTTGATCCTCATATCAGCGTTCGGAACGCCCTGCTGCAGGCGCCGCGGGTCGCGCATGCCGCGGGCATGAACCCGGAGGCGGTCCGCACGCTGATTCATGCGCACACGGAGGCGCCGGACGCGCTGCTGTTCGGCTGTCCGAGGGTCAACGTGCTCACACTTAATATAGCGCTTCACGAAAACAGGTGACTGCGGTGGCAGACAACAAAGCAGGTTCGTTCCTGAAAATGATCCGCCACGCGCAGCGGGGCAGGCTCAAGGTCTATCTCGGCTATTGCGCCGGCGTGGGCAAAACCTATCAGATGCTTTTAGAGGGACAACGCCTCAGGGAACAAGGCATCGATGTGGTGGCCGGCCTGGTCGAAACTCACGGCCGTGCCGATACCGCCCGCATGGTCGGCGGGCTTGAGGTCATCCCCCGCCTCCGGCAGGAGTACCGGGGTATCACGGTCGAGGAAATGGACGTCGACGCAATCATCGCCCGCAAGCCCCATGTTGCGCTCATTGATGAAATGGCGCACACCAATGTGCCCGGCAGCCGCAATGCAAAACGATTCGAAGATATTCAGGACCTGCGTGCCGTGGGCATTCATGTCATTACAACCATGAATGTGCAACACCTCGAAAGCCTGTACAACACGATTGAAAAAACCGTCCGGGTGAAGGTGCGCGAGCGGATACCGGACTCCGTTCTTGCCGAAGCCGACCAGATCGTCAATGTCGACCTGGCAACCGACGATCTGCAGCAGCGATTAAAGGACGGCAAGGTGTATCCGCAGTCGCGCGTTGAAACGGCACTGGGGAATTTTTTTATTACGCGCAACCTTGAGCAGCTCCGTGAACTGACGCTGCGTGAAATCGCCTCGCAGATCGATCTGCGCAGGCGCGAGCCCGATGCCGATGATGCTGCCGCCGCGCCAGACCAGGTCATGGTCTGCCTCAGCTCAAACGGCCCGAACAGCGAGATGCTGCTGCGCTATGCCTCCCGCCTGGCCGGCAGGCTCAACCGCAACTGGTATGCCGTCTACGTGCAGACTCCCGGGGAAGCGCCCACCGTCATAGACGCCGGCTTACAACGGGTTCTCGCCGGCACGCTCACGCTGGCAAAGCAGCTCGGCGCCATGGTCTTCACCTACAAAGGGGAGGATGTGGCCGATACCATCCTGCGGTTTGCCCGCGAATACCGGGTGGGGCATATCGTTATCGGCAGCCCGAGGCAGCTGTCATTCCGGCAAAAGCTTCTCGGCGGCAAAACGATAGTGCAGCGCCTGACGGAGACCGCGGACGGAATCACGGTCGTTGTATTTGATACCCGCGCAGGCAAAAAAACAACTGAACCCCGGGCCGCCGAAGAACACAGCCTGGATGTTCCCGGGATGGACGCACCCGCGCTCGGTGCCGTGCCGACGCTGGGGGGCCTGATTGCGCCGCAGCGCATCATGATATGGCGGCAGGCGCCTGCAAAGCTGGAGATCATCAGGGGGCTGGTGCGGCTTGCGAGTGCGGAGCACGGGATTGCCGCTGACGACATCCTGGCCGCAGTGCTTGCGCGCGAAAACCAGGGCTCGACCTTTTTTAATGAAGCCGTGGCGTTTCCGCATGCGCGCATTGAGGGAATTGCAGCGCCCGTGATCGCCCTCGGGATAACAAAGCAGGGCGTTGCGGATGTACACACTGATAAGCCCATAGAGTGCGTCTTCCTTATTTTAACGCCGGCCAGCGATGCGAATGCCCATGTGCAGATACTGGGGCTGGCCGCGGAAGCCGCCCGCAACCGGCATCTCGTTCAGATGCTTGCAGCCGCGCAAAGCCCTGATGAAGCGATGGCAATGATCAAGGACTGCGAACTGCTGCAGGCGGACAAAACGGCTTGAATCGTTACGGCACCGCAACGGAATCCGCATCATTCCTGCCGAATGTGTCTGCTAAAAACAGGCCCCCCAATAGAGGACTTTGACATGGGGTGGTGTGCGCAACGGGTTGATTTATTTTCCGTGGATGCTTTCCTGATAGAGCGCCCATTGCATGTTGTATTGTGGCTGCCCGGCGTGGATTTAAACTGTCATGATACCGCCGAAGCAGCTGTGTTCCCCTTGCTCCTGCTGTGCCGTTCCTAATCGATCCGCCGCCGTTCGTCTGGTTCGGAGCTCAGGTGCCCGGCCATGCCCCCGCGTCGGCTATTGCCAGAGGGCCGCATTAAATGCTATGGTAATCTGCAAGATCCTTTTCCGTATCCTGTACAGACACTACAGGGTGAACGCATGAAATGCCTGAAGATCCTTGCAGCCGCTGTATGTGTGGTGTGCGCGGCCTGCGCTGAACAGGGTTCGCCGGATACTCCTGCCGCGTACACGGTCCAGGGCTACGTCGAGGGGGAATTCGTGTATGTCGCCTCGCCGCTCGGGGGCCATCTTGAGAGGCTGCATGTGCGGCGCGGCGCCCGGGTCGCTCGGGGAGATCCGCTGTTCAGCCTGGACAGCGTTCCTGAAAAGGCGGCGCGCGAAGAGGCCGCGCGGCGTCTTGCCCAGGCCGGCGCAAACCTTGAAGACGCCAGAAAAGGCAGGCGCCCGACGGAGATCGAATCGCTGGAGGCGCAGCTCGAACAGGCCCGCGCTGCCCTGGCGCTCTCTGAAAAGGAACTCTCGCGGCAGCAGCGCCTGCGCAGCACGGGGGTCAGCTCCGCGCAGGACCTTGACCGGGCCTGCGCCGCGCACGACCAGGACAGCCGGCGCGTGGCGCAGCTTGAGGCCGACCTGAAAACGGCACACCTGGGCGCGCGCACCGACCTGGTCGCAGCCGCCCAGGCCCAGGTGCAGGCGCAGGAAGCGGCCCTGGCCCGGGCGGGCTGGGACCTTGCCCAGAAAGAGCAGAGCGCCCCCGCTGCCGGACTTGTTTTCGATACGTTCTACCGCGAGGGCGAATGGGTGGGTGCAGGCCGGCCCGTGGTGTCGCTGCTGCCGCCGGGCAACATAAAGGTGCGCGCGTTCGTGGCTGAAGCGATGCTCGCCTCCATTCATTATGGGGACCCCGTGCGGGTCAGCGTGGACGGCCGGCGGGAGGCTCTCTCCGGAACGGTCAGCTTCATTTCACCGCGGGCCGAATTCACGCCCCCGGTCATCTACAGCCTTGAGAGCCGCGGCAAGCTCGTCTACCTCGTGGAAGCCGTGTTCGATGCCGCATGCGCCGCGCAGCTGCACCCGGGCCAGCCCGTGGACGTTCGATTCGGCGGGTGAGCCATGAACGATGACTGCGCCATCGATGTGCGGGGCATGACCAAGCGCTTCGGCGGCCTCACGGCCGTGGACCGCATCGACCTGCAGGTCCGCGCAGGCCAGATCTGCGGCTTTCTCGGGCCCAACGGGAGCGGCAAGACGACCTTTATCCGCATGCTCTGCGGCCTGCTGCGGCCCGACAGCGGCAGCGGCACGTGCCTCGGCCTTGACGTGGTCACGCAGAGCGCGGCCATCAAGCGCCAGGTCGGCTACATGACCCAGCGGTTCAGCTTCTACGATGACTTGAGCATCGCGGAAAACCTCGACTTCGTCGCGCGCATGTACTGCATGCAAAACCGCCGCGCTGCCGTGGATGAAAGCATCGAGCGGCTCGGGCTTACGGGGCGCCGCAACCAGCTCGCGGGCGAGCTTTCCGGGGGCTGGAAACAGCGCCTTGCGCTTGCCGCCTGCATGATACATAAGCCCAGGCTGCTGCTGCTCGACGAGCCCACTGCCGGGGTCGATCCCCGGGCCCGCCGGGAGTTCTGGGAGGAGATCCACCGCCTTGCCGCCGAGGGGCTGACGTTCCTGATCGCCACCCATTACATGGATGAGGCCGAGCGCTGCCACCGCCTGGCGTTTATCCTGTCGGGCATCCTGCTCGTCCACGGCTCGCCCGCAGAGGTCATCGGCCGGTCGGGCCTGACAACCTGGGCGGTGGCCGGTCCGGACCTTGCCGGTCTTGCAGGCCAGCTCCAGGGCCGCCCCGGCATAGAGCAGGTCGTGGCGTTCGGCACAACCCTTCATGTGAGCGGCGCCGATGCAGGCGCACTTGAGCAGGCCATTGCCTCCTTCAGGGCCGCTCCGTACGAATGGCACAGGACCGCCTCCGGACTGGAAGACGTGTTCATTCAACTCATGGAAACACCGAACGGGGGCACGCCCTGCTCATGAACGCGCGCTACGAGTTTTCCTTCGAACGCTTCAGGGCGATGGTCGTCAAGGAGTTCATCCAGATGCGCCGGGACCGCGTGACCCTTGCCATCATGATCGGTATCCCCCTCATCCAGATGATCATCTTCGGCTTTGCCATCAATTCCGACCCCAAGCATCTTCCCGCGGCCCTGCTGCAGGCCGACTACGGACCCCAGGCCCGGAGCCTGGTCCAGGCGATCCAGAACAGCGGATACCTCAATTTCGTCATGAAGGTGCACTCCGAAAAAC
Source organism: uncultured delta proteobacterium (assembly GCA_903881505.1). Classification (GTDB taxonomy): domain Bacteria; phylum Desulfobacterota; class WTBG01; order CAIYCZ01; family CAIRTM01; genus CAIRTM01. Next base: position 14,347 of record CAIRTM010000099.1, read on the forward strand.
AGGGGCGCGACGTCCTGGCGCGAAACCGGGTGCAGTTCGTGGTCACCATCCCCGAAAATTTCAGCCGTGACTTTGTCAGGGGCGATCGCCCCGCCATCCTTGTCGAAGCGGACGCAACCGATCCGGCTGCCACGGGCAATGCCCTCGGCTCACTGGCGGGTTCCATAAACAGCGCCCTGGGCCACGACCTTACCGGGCCCCTGGCATTTCTTGCCCGTTCCGAAAGCCCGGTAGATCTGCGCATCCACCCGCTCTACAATCCGGAAGCCATCACCCAGTACAACATCGTACCCGGCCTCATGGGGGTCGTGCTCACGATGACCATGGTGATGATCACGGGCCTTGCCATCACGCGGGAGCGCGAGCGCGGAACCATGGAGAACCTGCTCTCCATGCCGACCCGGCCGTTCGAGGTGCTGCTGGGAAAGATCGTTCCCTATATCCTGGTGGGCTATGTCCAGATCGGCCTGATCCTGGTCGTGTCCCGGCTGCTCTTCCGCGTGCCCATGGTCGGAAGCCTGTCCCTGCTGCTCGCGGTGGCCATCATCTTCATCGTCGCCAACCTGGCGATGGGGATCACCTTTTCCACGGTGGCGCAGAACCAGCTGCAGGCCGTGCAGATGGCATTCTTCTTCTTCCTGCCATCCCTGCTGCTCTCAGGATTCATGTTCCCGTTCCGGGGCATGCCGCGCTGGGCCCAGGCGATCGGCGAGCTGCTGCCCCTGACCCATTTTTTGAGGATCGTGCGCGGCATCCTGCTCAAGGGCAACGGCTTTGAAGACGTGGCCGTGGATCTGTGGCCGATCGTGCTCTTTGCCGCGCTGGCCGTGGCCCTCGGCGTGAAGCGCTACCGCCGCACGCTGGATTGAGGCCGGGCCGGTCAACGGGAGAAACGCGCATGTTCGCCATTTCCGGAGCCGCCGCGTCCGCAGACTGCGCTCGAAAAAAATTTTCACCGCCAGCCTGCAAACGGGCTATTTTCTTGACATGACGGCAGGGCCTGCCTATACTTGCCGCGATACAGAAAAGGAGCTCTTTGTTTCTGCAGCGAAATCGCACATACCCTCACCAGGAGACCCCCATGAAAACAATCGTCATTACCGGAAGCACGCGAGGCATCGGGCTCGGACTTGCCCGGGAATTCCTTAAGCGCGGCTGCAGGGTGATGTTGAGCGGCCGATCGAAGACTACCCTTGACGCAGCCCTGGGCGCCCTTGGCCGCGAGTTTGGAACCGACGCGGTGTACGGCACCACCTGCGATGTGGGCGTCTATGAGAGCGTGCAGGCCCTCTGGGATGCAGCGGCGGCGCGCTTCGGCGCGATCGATATCTGGCTCAACAATGCCGGGGTGAACACGCCCTCCGTCCCCCTGTGGGAACTGCCGGCCCGCGACATCAGCGCCGTCGTTTCGACAAATCTCACGGGTACGCTGTTCGGGTGCAAAGTCGCCCTTGATAACATGCTCCGCCAGGGGCACGGCCAGATATACCTGTTCGAGGGCCACGGCAGCGACAACAGGAAGGTGGTGGGCCTTGCGCCCTACGGCGCCACCAAGCGGGCGATCCGTTACCTGTACGAGTCGCTGCAGCTCGACGTCAAGGGCACGCCGCTGCAGATCGGGGTGATCAGCCCCGGCATCGTGCTGACCGACCTCATCCTCAACCAGCTCAAGGCGTCCCCGGAAGAAAAACGGCGTCAAAACATGAAAATATTCAATATTCTGGCCGACACCGTTGAGACCGTCACGCCCTGGCTTGCCGAACGGGTGCTGGCCAACACGCAGCCAGCGGCCCGCATCGCCTGGCTGACAGGGCCGAAGGTGATGGGGCGCTTTCTCACGGCAGGGTTCCGGAAGCGGGATCTATTCAAAAACATCTGCCTTGACTAGCCCTCGCGCGGCTGCCATAACCGGCACAGCCGAACCCCGGGGCGGCCGGGATTGGGAATGCAGGCCCGCCACGGGGGAAAGGCAGCGAGGCCATGTGACGTGACGGGACACGGCGTCCGGCGCGTCTCAAAAACGCGATTACTGTTTTAGCGCCCGGGCAAGCTTTACGCCGAGATCGCGCGCGGCTGCCATGATGTCCGGCTTGTCGCGCACATCATCCATGCCCGCCGCGGCGCCGAGCTTGCCGACAATGTTCATCTCGGCATACCCGGCATAGTCCTCCATCACCTTGAGAACGGCGTCTATGCCGTGGCCGGCAACCGCTCCCACGATTGCCGCCGGTTTGCCGGCAAGGGGTTTTCTGCCGTGCATGGCGATCTCGGCCTCTTTGCCGATGCCCATGTAGCCGAGCGCGATGCTGCGGTCCATGAAGCTTTTGAAAAGGCCGGACACGTTGCCGTAATAGCAGGGCGAGCCGTACACGATGGCCTCAGCATCGATGAGCCTGGGGTACAGGGCGCTCATGCCGTCCTGCTGCCAGCATCCGCCTTCAAAGGCGCAGCGCATGCATCCCGTGCAGTAGCCGATATTCGCATCAATCAGCCAGACCATCTCCGCAGGGCCGCCGGCAGCTGCGAGTACCGCTTCGATCAATGCCCCGGTATTGCCTTCTTTCCGTCCGCTGCCGCAGATTCCAAGTATCATGGTGTCCTCCTGTTATGATGCTGTAAATGTGGAACGGCTCCAGCCGGAACTGCATGAAATTTTATAACCCTTAAACCTTAAAATACAACTAATGAATGCCGAATCTAAATTCGGCATCTAAATCGAATACCGGCTTTTAATAATTTGAGGGTTTGCTTTTCAACCCCATCGTTTCGCTGCCGAGCCGGGTGCCCTTTCGTTGGTTCGTTTCTTTGAAGCGGGCAAATAAACACAAGAAAAATTTAATACTGCATATCGGGCCTGCCCCTGTTCGCAGGAAACCCGTCCTACGCCACCCTGTTTCTTAAGCGTCCGATCTGCTCGATCTCGATCACGATTTCATCTCCCCGGTTCACGGGGCCGATACCGGCGGGCGTGCCGGTCAAAATGATATCATCCTTATTCAGGGTCATAACCCGCGCAATAAAAGCAACAATCCCGGCCACGCTGAAAATCATGTCCGACGTATTAGAGTCCTGGACTACGCGGCCGTTTAAGATCGCCTTGATCCCCAGCCTGTCAGGATCATCCACCCGGACGATCTTCGGGCCCAGAGGACAGAATGTGTCAAATGACTTTGCGCGGGTCCACTGGCCGTCCCGGCGCTGCAGGTCGCGGGCCGTAACATCGTTGGCACACGTAAAACCGGCGATCTTTCCGCCCGCTCCCATGACAATTGCCAATTCAGCCTCATAGTCGACCTGCTGCGACATCGCCGGATATCTGATCAGATCGCCATCGTAGATAATCGACGATACCGGCTTCATGAACAGGACCGGCTCGGCAGGCAATTCCACACCCATTTCAAGGGCGTGTTTTTTGTAGTTAAGACCCACACAGACTATCTTCGTCGGATTGATGTTCATACTTTGCCTGCCACCTGTTCACTGCTTTGCATATCAGATCTTTTCGCCCGCAGGGGCGCCGATTTATCAACGTCCGATTCCCCGGCCGCCCCGTCCGGATACGGATTTCGAACTTTGAACGTCATCGTCGGCATCGGCATCATCCTGGCGATCCTCAGCCCGCTCCGCTCTCTTTTCCAGGCGGTCGGCGCGTTCTTCATTGCCGCGATCCCGGGCCCGGTCTGCACGATCCTCAAGCCGCTCGGAACGGCTGCGCCCTTTGACGTCGTCTTCATTTTCATCATAAACGCCGCCGCCTTCGTCCGGATCAGCGTTGTCATCCTGCCGCAGGATTTCCCTGCAGTCTTTATCCGGCTCTTCCATGTTCTCTATCTGCCTGCGGCACTTTGCCCGGTCCCGTTCGGTATACAGCTGCATGTCCGCATCGTCCGCCGATCGGGCATGGTTGACAAACGAACATGAAAAAATGACCCCCGATATGAGCACAAGCAGTATCTTCATGGCTTTTCCTTCCCCTGCGCGATTATGAAGTGTGATACGCCTCAACATCTTATCTGTTTCACAAAAAAATTGCAAAGCGCAGGTGCCTTCGGTATGTGTTATAGACACGGGCAACAGTTTTGTCCAAAGGCATGGGTAACACCTGCAGGGGAGGGCCTCCGCGAGGTGCGATTTTAAAAAAAGATTGACAGGCGGTTGAAATAAAATATAATCAAACTCCTTTTTCGAGAGTACTTGAAAATACAATTTGTTCCCCAGTAGCTCAGTCGGTAGAGCA
>CAIRTM010000100.1 GCA_903881505.1 uncultured delta proteobacterium
CACCCGTGCGCCACTTTACTAATCCACCCGAAGGCGGAAATTCTCGTGCGACTTGCATGTGTTAAGCACGCCGTCAGCGTTCGTTCTGAGCCAGGATCAAACTCTTCAATTATTTAAATCAAAAAGTTTGAAACTAGTGATTACATGTAGTACTCTCAATTAACGAGTAGCCTTCCTTCTATTCAATTTTCAGAGAACGGTGCGCATTGTTTGGTGTATGCTCATGCGCCAGCATCAGGAAAGTATAGCCTTTCCCGGGGGAAAGTCAACACTTTTTTTTATTATTTTTTATTTTTTTTCTCATGATTGTTTTTCCTTCATTTTTTTATTTAACCCGTGAGCCTTTTGCTATAAAAACCGCCGGCACATGACAAAAAAACACTCCCGCACATCAAAAACTACCCGGTCACCTTTACAACATTAACTTTATGAAAACGTTTTTTCCCTGCCCGCAGCAGGATCGAGCCGTCCCTGACATGCTCAAGCGTGATGCTGTCCTCAAATGAACCTATGCGCCTGCCGTTGACATAGCCGCCCCCCTCGGCAATCAGCCTGCGGGCCGCTGCCCGCGAGGAGCACACACCCGCGTCGGCAAAAAGCATGAACGCCGGCACACCCGCGCTCAGGGCCGATTCCTCGATACTGGAAGAAGGGATCGAATCCAGGCTGCTGCCGTCACCATAAAAAGCGCTGCGTGCGTCCTGGCGCGCTTGGCCGGCAGCGCCATCCCCATGGCTCAGCCGGGTTGCTTCGAATGCCAGCAGTTCCTTTGCGTTTTGAATGCCCCTGTCAATCTCTGCGCGGATGTCTTCAACCGGCAGGAATGTAAAATACAGCAAAAAGCGCTCAACGTCACGGTCGTCGGTATTGATCCAGAATTGGTAGTACTGGTACGGGCTTGTACGCGCAGGATCGAGCCAGACTGCGCCCGACTCGGTTTTGCCCATCTTGGAGCCTGCCGCAGTTGTAATCAGCGGTAATGTCAGGCCGAAAGACTCTCCCCCGGCGACCCTGCGGATCAGGTCGATGCCGGCCACGATGTTGCCCCACTGGTCATTGCCGCCGATCTGCAGCACACAAGCATAGGCCCGGTTCAGATGCAGGAAATCATAGGATTGCAGCAGCATGTAATTGAACTCTATAAAGTTCAAACCGGTTTCAAGCCGGGCGCGGTAGGACTCGGCCGCAAGCATGCGGTTGACGCTGAAATGCCGCCCGATATCGCGAAGGAAGTCTATATAGTTCAGCGGCGTAAGCCAGTCGGCATTGTCAAGACATAATGCGCAGTCCAAACCCTCGAATCTAACATACCGTGACAACTGACTTTTCAGACACTCGGCATTCCTCCTGACTTCATCCTGCGATAAAATCCTGCGCATCTCATTCTTGCCGCTGGGATCGCCTATCAGGGCCGTGCCTCCTCCCACCAGCACAATAGGCCGATGGCCGCAGCGCTGCATGTGCGCAAGCGCCATCACCGGAAGCAGATGTCCCACATGCAGGCTGTCGGCTGTCGGGTCAAAGCCGGCATAGCAGGAAAGCGGGGCATCAAGCCGCTGCCGCAGCGCCTCGTCGGTCACCTGCGCAATAAAACCGCGCTGCTGTAAAATTTCGTACGCGTTGTCCATAGCGGCTGGCATCCCGCACGGCCTCCGGCGTCAGCCGGAAGCTGCGAAGCTATTTGGCGTATTCAACCGCCCGTGTTTCCCTGATAACCGTTACCTTGATCTGGCCGGGATAGGTGAGGGACTCTTCAATCTTGCGTGCAACATCCTTTGACAGCACAACCGCGGCGTCATCGCTGATTTCGCGGCTTTCGACCATGACACGCACTTCCCGTCCAGCCTGCACCGCGTAGGACTTGGTGACGCCCTTGAACGAATTGGCGATTTCCTCGATCTCTTTCAGATGCTTGACATAGGTAACCAGCATTTCGCGCCGGGCCCCAGGCCTCGCGGCAGACAGAGCATCAGCGGCCTGCACCAGCACGGCCAGCACGGTCTGGGGTTTCACATCATCATGGTGAGCGGCAATGGCATGGACGATGTCCTCGGGCTCGCCGTGCTTTTTGGCCATATCGGCGCCGATCACGGCATGCGAACCCTCAACCTCATGGTCGATGGCCTTGCCGATATCATGCAGCAGTCCTGCCCGCCGGGCAGCCTTTGCATTCAGGCCCAGCTCATTGGCCATCATGCCGCACAGAAACGCAACTTCAAGGGAATGCTGCAGCACGTTCTGGTCATAGCTGGTTCTGTATTTCAGTCGCCCCAGCAAACGGATGATCTCCGGATTGATTTTCTGTATACCGGTATCGAAAATAGCCTGATCCCCGGCCTCACGGATCGTTACATCCATTTCCTGGCTGGCCTTCTCAACGACCTCTTCAATGCGAGCCGGGTGGATACGGCCGTCGGCTATGAGGCGCTCAAGCGAAATGCGCGCCACCTCGCGCCTGACCGGGTCAAACGAGGAAATCAGAATCGTTTCAGGCGTATCGTCGATGATGAGATCAACTCCGCTCACCTGCTCGATGGTGCGTATGTTGCGCCCTTCCCTGCCGATAATGCGGCCCTTCATCTCGTCATTGGGCAGGTTGACCACCGAAACGGTATTCTCGGCCACGTAGTCGCCGGCATAGCGCTGAACGGCATAAGCGATGAACTCCCTTGCCGTTCGGTCGGCGGTACGGCGGGCCTCCTCTTCGATCTTGCGGATCATCAGGCCTG
>CAIRTM010000101.1 GCA_903881505.1 uncultured delta proteobacterium
ACGGCGGACCTCTCCCTGCGCTTCGATCCGATCTATGAGCCGATCGCGCGTCGCTACCTGAAGAACCCCGCCGTGTTCGCCGACGCCTTCGCCCGGGCGTGGTTCAAGCTGACCCACCGCGACATGGGCCCGCGCTCGCGCTATCTCGGACCTGAAGTCCCGGCCGAAGAACTGATCTGGCAGGATCCGGTGCCGGCGGCCGATCATCCCCTGATCAATAAACGGGACATCGCCGCGCTCAAAAAACAGATCCTTGCATCGGGCCTGTCGATCTCACAGCTGGTCTCGACCGCCTGGGCATCTGCATCCACATTCCGCGGCTCCGACAAGCGCGGCGGCGCCAACGGCGCGCGCATCCGTCTTGCACCGCAAAAGGATTGGGAAGTCAACCAGCCGGAACAACTGAAGACGGTGCTGCGGGCCCTCGAGGCGATCCGGGGTGAGTTCAACGGCGCGCAGAAAGGCCGGAAGAAAGTTTCGCTCGCCGACATGATCGTCCTGGGCGGGTGCGCGGGCGTCGAGCAGGCCGCGAGAAGGGCCGGGCATGCCATAACGGTTCCGTTCGCGCCCGGACGCACGGACGCCTCGCAGGAGCAAACCGACGTTGCGTCGTTCGCCGTGCTCGAGCCCAGGGCCGACGGGTTCCGCAACTTCCAGAAGACACAATACGCGGTCACGGCCGAGGAGCTGCTTATCGACCGGGCGCAGCTGCTGACGCTGACCGCCCCTGAGATGACCGTTCTCATCGGCGGGATGCGCGTCCTGAATGCCAACGCCGGCGGCTCCCGTCACGGCGTATTCACCAAACGGCCGGAAACGCTCACCAATGACTTCTTCGTGAACCTGCTCGACATGCAAACGGTATGGAAGCCCACGCCGGGCGGGGAAGGCCTATTCGAGGGCCGTGACCGCACGAGCGGCGAACTGAAGTGGACGGCGACCCGTGTCGACCTCGTCTTCGGTTCCAACTCGCAGCTGCGGGCCCTGGCGGAAGTCTACGGCTGCGGAGATTCCCAGGAAAAATTCGTGAACGACTTTGCGGCAGCGTGGGATAAAGTCATGAGCCTGGACCGTTTCGACCTCGCCTGAGCGCCTCACGGGCATCCCTGCACCGGGAAGCCGTGAACAAACAACAAAGGGGCGGCCGTACGGCCGCCCCTTCATCTAACAAACAGGGCGGATGGTTTCACGCCCGGATGCGCATTGGATGCCATAAACATGGCATGGAACGCATGCCGCCGGCACTTCAGGCGGCGTTGCGTGCCGTTATTCCTTCGCCTCCTTTGTCTTGAAAATCGCGTGATTGGGGCAGACGCGGGCGCAGGCGCCGCACTCAACGCAGGTGTCGGGGTTGATCCGGTAATACCATTCGTATTCCTCGATGGAATCCGTGGGGCAGATTTCCCAGCAGGTCCCGCAGATAACGCAGTCTTCGGTAATATGGTAGGCCATGGTCGTCCTCCTCTACATGGAAACTTCGCCGGCTGAAATGTTGTCGAGGTTATCGACAATCAGCGGCAGCAGGTCATGGTGAATGAAGCAGAACATCTCGCCCGGCTCGAGCCGCATCAAAAAGCGCGAGGGAGGATCGCCCATGTTGAAGGTTATTGTCTTCGTGCGCAGGATCAGCGGGAATGAGTTGGCGCACCAGGCCGTGCCCGATATGCCGTGCACGAGCTCGCCCGTTTTCCAGGTGTACACCTTGCACAGCCGGTGCACATGGTCGGCATCGGCCGTGACCATCACGAAGTCGTAGTCCTCCATGTCCTGCAGCCGGCCTATCACCAGGTACTTGTTGCTTTTGAAGGCATGGCACACCTGCTGGTTGACCCGGCGGAAGACCTCGAGCGTGGCATAGGCCTTCTGCGGCCCGATGGCGGCCCCGACGCCGACCTGGAAATCATCCCTGGTCATCTTCCGGTTGCCGATGCCCGAGTACACCGCGCCGCCGCAGATAATGTTCTTGTTTGTGATGTAGAAGGGCTTTTCACGGCCGTCCCAGACCTCGGCGATCATGGCGCACTCGAACGATACGTCATCTCCGTATGATTCGGCATAATCGGGCGGGGTGTCGCAGAGCTTGAACGCGATGATGTCGCGCGTATAGCCCTCGTGCTTTTTCAAAAGTTCCGCGTACTCCTTGCTGGTACCCATACAATCCTCCCTGTCTGAAAAGGGTTTAGCGCCGCCGCTATATCATGGACATCATTTCGTCAAGATCCATGCCCATTTTCGCCATCTGTTCGCGCATGGATTTCATCGACACGGCAGCGTAGCTGTTTTCCTTCGCATACTGCTCGGCATTGCCGATGATCATTTCCCGCATTTCCTCGGGCACTTTCTTTACAAGCGCCCGGGCCTCATCGTCCCAGTCCATGGTAAAAGCGGGCTCTTCGCCCCCCGCTGCAGGCGCGGGCTCCACAGGTTCAGCAGCCTTCGCGGCCTTGTCCTTTTTCTGCCAGAAGGGCGACCACGGCGGCTTTGTCATTTCGCGGCTGGTCTTGACGTCGACCTTGATATCCAGCAGGAGCTTGGGGATCGTGTCCGCGAACCGGGCCGGGATGATAACGAACAGCTGGTCCTGCTTGATCCGGTTGTGCATCCTGCCGCCGAAATCGCCGCCCACGACCATGACGTTTTCGATGTACCACGGCACGGCGAACAGCTCGCCGCACAGCGATGTTCCGAAGGTGCCGTAGGGCTGCACACCGTCCCGGGCCATGCGGCAGCCGCCCAGGATGCAGGCGTCATGGGCATTGCACACCGCCACGATCCAGTCGACCTGCACGCCTTCGGGAACTTCATCCAGAGGGGCCGCGCCGATGGCCTTTACATACCCGGGCGGCAGGCTGTGGGTGCCGGCTTTCAGCCGGGCCGCACCCTCATACGTGAAAAACGAACTTGTCTTCGAGAGATATTCGCCGGTTACAATTTCCTTTTTGCCCGGCACGATGCCAGCATGGTGCACGCCCACGTAGCAGTCATGATGGTCGGCGTCAAAGTACACCCTGCGGCCCTCATCCATGGCAGCGTGCACGATGGCGCAGGGCGGCTCCTGTATGGGTTCATAGCCGGCAGGGATTGCGTCGCGAAACAGGCTGACCGCCACGGGCTTTCCCCGCACCTTTGTCTTTTTCATGATAACAGAGCAGATTTCCTTCCAGTCAACCATGGTGCTACCTCCGTGTGGTTTGATAACGGCCGCAGATGTTTCTGTTAGGTTCTACACTAATAAACGGTCCGTTACAACACTTAATAAAAACGTAATTTATACGTATATTAAATACGTAATTTATGGAACAAATTTTAATTAGCATCGGCAACGGTATCGCTATCGGTATCGACCATGGGTTGATGGTTTTTGAATACGCCTGCGATACCGAACCCGAGAGCAATTTTTCCGGCACAAAATCGTGCTGCCATGGCGATGTATGAGGAAAATCCTTTAACCCCCTTGGCCAAGGGGGGCGTGAAAAACCTAGTGCATGGCCAGCAGATACGTGCGCAAGTTCGCCTTCTGCGATTTCAGGCCTATTTTTTTGCGGATATTGTCGCGGTGCGTTGTAATCGTGCGCTCCGACACATGCAGCAGCGCAGCAATCTCCTTGCTGGTCATGCCCTGCTGTATCAGGTTGGCGATCTGCAGCTCCTTGTGGGTGAGCCGGGAGCGGCCAAGCGACAGCGTGCGGCCCAAGGGCGCGACGATATCTGCAAGGTTCGAGCGGATAACCTTCAGGGTTTCGCGCTGGCCGTAATCGCCGCTTTGCTGCAGCAGCCGGTCAAGATACGGCAGCACGAGCTCCTGCACGTTTAAAAGGGTTCGCTCCTCAAGCTCTTTTTTATCCTGCCCGCCCTTGTGCAGCAAAACCCGCAGCGCGGCATTCAGGTCCTCGAGGCTTTTGGCCTGTGCTTCGAGTGCGCGCTCGCGGTCGCGCAGCTGCTCGTTTATTGCCTTGAGCGCCGCGGTGCGCTCCTCAACCCGCTTTTCGAGGTCAAGGTTGAGCGCCCTGAGGTTTTCTTCCGCCTGCTTGCGGTCGGTGATGTCGGTGATGATCTCGAAATGATACAGGATCTTTGCGCCGTCGTCGTCCAGAAGGTGCGAGTGGCGGTTGTGAATGATAACGCGCGAGCCGTCCTTGCGCCGGATTTCAAACTCCTTTTCCTCGGCCATGCGGCTTATGTCGTGCCGGCCGAAATCGCGCCTGAAGTTCTTCTTGAGTTCCGGAGCGATGAGGCAGAAATTATCAAGGCTTAAGAGCTCTTCACGGCTGTAGCCGGTAATGTCGCACAGGCGGCTGTTCACGTAGACGACCCGGTCGCCCTCGATAATGGCAAGACCGTCAAGGATGTTGTCGGCCATCAGGTGGAACAGCTGCTCGCTGATGACGGGAAGCTCGGCTTTATTCATAGGGCCGTATCACGCGCAGTTGATCAAACAGACCGCCGCGTTGAGGCGCGCAGCCGCCCCGTCACCCGCGACGCACTGCCGGCACCGACAATCGCCAGCAGGCGGCCCACTATCTCGTTGAGCTGTTCGGCCTGACCGGAAAGCTCCTCGGCTGCGCTGGCCCCCTCTTCGGCCGAGGCCGCATTCTGCTGGACCTGGGAATCCATGGCAACAATGGCCTTTGAAACCTGCGATATGCCGTCGGCCTGCTCACGGGACGCCCGTGCGATATCGGCCACGATCTCAGCGGCTTTCGAAGCGGCGTCCTGGATGGCGTTAAGCGCGTTTTCAACATCCGCGCTGACCGCAACGCCCTGATCGGCATTGCGCTGCGCGCCCTCGATCAGCCCTGCGGTGTTCTTGGCCGCCCCGGCGCTGCGCTGCGCGAGATTGCGGACCTCGTCGGCAACCACGGCAAATCCCCTGCCGGCCTCGCCCGCGCGCGCCGCCTCAACCGCCGCATTAAGCGCGAGCAGATTGGTTTGAAATGCGATCTCTTCGATGGTCTGCAGGATTTTCACCGTTTGCGATGAAGAGTCCTTGATCTTTCCGATCGCCACGGACATGCGCTGCATGGATGCGACGCCTTCATCGACCGCGCCGCGGGCGACATTCATCAAATCGTCGGCGCGGCCCGCGCTGGCGGCATTCTGGGTCGTCATGGAGGCCATCTGCTCCATGGCCGATGACGTTTCCTCAAGGCTGCCCGCCTGGTCACCGGCGCTGGAGGCCATGTGCTGGCTCGACGCGGCCATGGTCATCGACGCCGCCGCGACATGCCCGGCGCCCTCATACAGTTCATTGGCGATTTTTTCCATCGGCGTGACGACCAGGCGCTGCGTCAAGAAAACAACCAGGCCGATCAGGATGACATTAAGGACGACAATTTCAACCGCCACCCTTCGCATGCTCCCGCGCAGGGCCTTTTGAATGGCGCCAGGGTCCTTAAACACAACCACTTCCCCCAGTGTCTCGGTTCTGCCTTTCTTCTCATAGGCGACCGGAGACGACCCGCCCGAGGGCAGATCGTCCGGCAGACGGTTTGTTTTAACAATCACGCCCCCCTCATCGCGCCGCCAGACTTCGATACCCTCAGGCGTTGTAAGGCCCACGGCGGCGATCGCCGGGTGGCGAAGCTCCGTCTCGACCGCGAACTGTACGCGGCCCGGCTCCATATTCCAGAGGGCCAGTGCAAGGGAATCCCTGAGCCGCACCAGCGCCTCGCCGGCAGCGCGCTCCTGCTCACCGCTCAGCCAGCGGCGCTCGTGTGTATAGTTGCTGAGCCCGAGCAGAAGGACTGTGACCGTGACAAAAAGGCTGAACCAAACAGTAAAGCGCGTTCTCAAGCCCATTCTTTTATTCATTGTTTATCCCCGTGGTTCGCATTCAGTTGCGCGCTCCCCCGCCCGGACCGACCCGCCGGCAGTATCCTCGGGTACATGCCTATTTCCAGTCTGTCATGCCGTACCGCCCGAGGATTTTAGCCAGGCGTCCGCTTTTCCTAAGCTCGGCCATCTGAGCGTCAAACACCGCCGCGAGCTTTTTACCGCGCTCATTAAGTGTAAACCCGACATAACACGGGCTCAGCGGGCAGGCAGTGCCGGCTTCCACGAAATCCGTTTTAGCAAGGCCCATTCGTGCGACCGTGTTCCAGAAGACTTCCGGCGTTTCGATGACCGCATCGACACGGCCCGCCATGAGCTTGCGTATATTGGTAACAAGCGGCGCATCGCCGCCGGCAAGCTGCACCTTGTCGGTTCCTGCGTGTTTGGCTTTATAACTGTCAATCGGCTCTCCATAGGTATAGCCCTCGGCATCGCCGAACGAAATAGACTCAAGGCTGGCGATGCCGGTATATCGCCACGTGCTTTTTTTCAATACAAAAAACTCGCTCTTCACCATAACCACGGGCTCGGAAGGAACCAGAAGCCCGTCCTCGAAGTCGACCCCGATCGCGCCGTCAAGCGTTCCTTTGGCGACATCCGCCAGGACCCGTTTCCACGGCAGCAGGGAATAGGTAACCGTATAGCCGGCATCCTCAAATACGGCCTTTGCTATCTCAACCATCGAGCCCGGCTTTTCGCCCGGTTCAGCGCTAAACGGCGGCCAGTCGTCTGCTGCAAGCTTGACCTGTCCGCCCGCATGACATGGTACCGCAGCACCGAACACAATAACGGCCATTACCAATAGCGCAGTTTTTTTCATGGTCTACACCTCCGTTGTTTGATATTCATGGTGCGCGTCTAGTTGCCCCACGCACATCCGTGCGCGTGCCGGCTGAATCAGCGCAGATTCGGTCAGGCTGACGTTTGGTTCAAAGTATAGACAGGGAGCGGCGGCATGTCAATACGGGGACCCGTGACTGAGAGGCGGCACGGCACGCTGCTGCTACACCCGTGGAAGGGCACAACCCGGATCACGTGCGGGCGGTTGGATCGATCTCGTGGCTTTTCAAGAAACGGTCGAGCGATTCACGGTTGTACTTGATGTAGCGGCCCATCTTGATGTAGGGCGGGCCCTTCTTTTCGCTGCGCCACTTGTTGAGCGTATGCACGCTTACCTTCAGATACCTGCAGGCTTCCTTGACGCTGAGGAGTTCCATCATAGATGTCCTGAATACGTGATCGGTTTTGTAATGCCCGAGGGCACAGGCTGCCGCAAGCCCTCCGGATACGGCCTTGGCCGGTCAGCATTTACATGACAAGTGATTCGAGATGGCGCACCACCTGGCGCGATGGTATCGATTCAGCGGTTATGCTGTCGATCATGTACTGCAGCGATGCCATGTCGCGGCGCTTGCGCGCGATCAGGTCGCTGCAGCGTGAACGGGTCGCCTCAAGTTCGATGGGCATTGTTGCCTTCACAGGATACGATCCGGGGCCGCATTTAAATTCGGCATCGATGCGGCTGACTTCTTCCATGCGCTGCCGCAAGCGCGCGCCGAGTTCCAGAATGGTAAGTTCAGCCTCGTTGACCGTGCAGCAATCATGATCTGCATATGCCATGGCACGCCTCCACTATATCGTATTTGATCAAAAAGCGTTTAAATATTAAATTCGTATAAAGAA
>CAIRTM010000102.1 GCA_903881505.1 uncultured delta proteobacterium
AACAAGCGCGGTCTTGGCGGAATAACCGGGCAGCACCTCGGCGCAGTCTTTTATGCGTACACGTTTATTGACCATGACGCTGCCCGGCTCCCTGCTTACTGTTCGTTACAACTGGTTTTATAGTTCTGAATCAAGTCGGTTTCTATGTCAAACCGTCTTTGCTCGGAGCCTTCCAGTCTGATGGCGATATGGGTTCTCCCGTATCTGGTGAAACAACCCGCCCGATGATGGTTTTCGAAACGCTCGGAAAGATCCCCCGTCTGGCCAATATACAAAATAGTATATCTGCCTGTCAGCTCTTTCCTGAGCACGAGATATACCCCGCCAAGCGGCTTGAACTTTGTGCCCCAGGGATAAACCTCAAACTCATACTGTGTTCCCGATGCTCCTGTTACTGTGATTCTGTCTTCTGCTGCCATACTTCTATCCTTTCATGGATGAATTTTGGTAGGCTTGACTTGTAAGGGCGGCAGAAGTATACTTGGTATGTGCGAAGCGACTTTAGCCACCAAACAGGCCTTGCCTGCCGGTTAAAGTTGCCGAGTTAAGCCCGTGTTCCAGCACGGGCTTTTATTGGCAACGGTTTTATGATTAAGGAGTATATCAATTATTTTTGAAATGTCAATAGAAAAAATTGGAGTTTTTAAAATCATCTATAAAATATTTTGAATTCTTGGTTTTATCCCCCTTCTGCAACATGTTTTTGTCCTGTTATCCTTCACAGTAGCGGTAAAACTCCGTGGGCAGACGGCCGTAACCAATTCTTCGGCTTTCCAGCGACAGCTGATATTGTGTTGACGCCGCCGCTGTTTTTCTTTAAGCTATGCGCCTGTATGCACACTGCGCCCTGCCGATACAGCCACGAAACACGCTGATCATCCCTGCCGGACAGACAGCCGTTTCCCCCCGGGAGCCTCCCCGGCACGAGCGCCGCAGGCCAGATAGAGGTTTGTAAAAAACATCCATGATCAGCGCGGAAAATCTTTCCAAGGGCTACGGCCGCCAGGCCCTGTTCGACGAGGCCAGCTTTCAGATCAACCGGCGCGAGCGCGTCGGGCTGGTCGGCCGCAACGGTCACGGCAAAACGACCCTGTTCCGCCTTCTGGCGGGCCTTGATCTCCCCGACTCAGGCAGCATCTCCATCCCGCGCGGATACCGCATCGGCTACGTGCAGCAGCACCTGCATTTTACCCGGCCGAGCGTTCTGGACGAAGCGGCCACAGGGCTTCCGCACGGGCACGAACACGAAACCTGGAAGGCCGAAAAAATCCTGGCCGGACTGGGATTTACTCCTGAGCAGATGCAGCGCTCTCCCCATGAGTTCTCCGGCGGTTTCCAGGTGCGCCTGAACCTTGCCGCTGTGCTGGTCAGCGAGCCCGACCTGCTGCTGCTGGATGAGCCCACCAACTACCTTGACATCACCACCATTCGCTGGATCGAAGGCTTTTTGCAGTCCTGGCCGCACGAGCTGCTGCTGATCACCCATGACCGCAGCTTCATGGACCGGGTCGTCACGCACACCATGGGCATTCACCGCACCCGCATCCGCAAATATCCGGGCACAACCGAGAAGTATTACGCCCAGATCGCGCAGGATGAAGAAATTCACGAGAAAACACGGATTAATGATGAGCGCAAGCGCAAGGAGCTCGAGCTGTTCATCACCCGCTTCCGTGCCAAGGCCCGGCTGGCAGGTCTTGTGCAGTCGCGCGTCAAGGCGCTCGAGAAACAGGGAAAGCGCGAAAAGCTTGAAAGCATTAAGGACCTCGAGTTTTCGTTTCGCGCCTGCCCGTTTAACGCTAAATTCGCGGGCAGCGCGTCCGCTGTCTCGTTCAGCTACGACACCGCGCACCCGCTGATTGAAAACTTCGATCTGACCATAGCGCGCGGCGACCGCATCTGCGTGGTCGGCCCAAACGGCCGGGGCAAAACCACGCTTCTCAAGCTGCTTGCCGGCGCGCTCACGCCGCAGCACGGCAGCGTGACCTGGCACCAAAACGTGCGCATGGGCTTTTTCGAGCAGACCAACATCGCCTCGCTGGTGGGCACGCGCACGGTCGAACAGGAAATCATGTCGGCCGATACGCAGGTCGACCGGCAGCTGGCGCGCGACATCTGCGGGGCCATGATGTTCGAGGGCGACTTCGCGCTGAAAAAAATTTCGGTCATCTCCGGCGGCGAAAAAAGCCGGGTCATGCTCGGCAAAATCCTGGCAACGCCAGTGAACCTGCTGGTGCTGGACGAGCCCACCAACCATCTCGACATGCAGTCCTGCGACGCCCTGCTCGCCGCGCTTGACAATTTCGACGGCGCGGTCGTCATGGTTACGCACAATGAGCTGTTTCTGCACGCGCTGGCCGAGCGCCTGGTAGTATTCCAGAACAACCGCATTAGTATTTTCGAGGGCCGCTATCAGGAGTTCCTGGACCGCATCGGCTGGCAGGGGGAAGACCGCGCGCGCTCATCCGGCAGCGCATCGAAGGCAGGGACCGAAGGGCAGAAGTTTTCAAGAAAAGAACTGCGCAAGCTGAGGTCCGACATTATCAGCGAGCGCAGCCGCGTGCTCGGCCCGCTGGAGAAAAAGATCGCATCCACCGAGGCCGCGATCGAGGCCCGCGAGGCCGAGCTTTCACGCGCAAGCGCCGCCATGCAGAGCGCGTCCGAATGCGGCGAACCCCTGCGCATTGTCGAGCTTTCCAAAGTCATCGGCCGCTGCCAGGCCGACATTAACCGCCTGTTTGACGAGCTTTCGCGCGACACGGCGAAAGCCGACGACTGTAAAAAGCTGTTTGACGAGCGCCTTGCCCGGCTTGAGATTGCTGACGCCTGAGAGGCATCCGGTTTTTTTGCCCCGGACTTAAAACGTCATTTTCTGAACCAACACGGGGGCCCGTGTTTCGTCGCGGCAGGATTTCAGCAACAACCCTCGTCGAGGAGGCTTTATCCCCTTGCGGCAGGGGTGCTTCGGAGTATGGAGTTCTGCGCGGGCCTCAGTGGTAGAGGCCCGCAGTGTGTTTTTTGCGCGCGTGCTCAAGGCGGTTGAGCGCGTTGACATAGGCAAGGGCGCTTGCGATGATAATGTCCATGTGCGCGCCCTGGCCGACCACGATCGTTTCGCCCTCGCTCAGGCGCACGGTCACTTCGCCCTGCGCGTCGGTGCCGCCGGTGATGGAGTTGACCATGTACTTGAGCAGGCGGCTTTTTGTGCCGGTGATTTCACGGATGGCCTGAAAGGCCGCGTCCACGGGTCCGTCGCCGAACGCGGCCTTCTTGATAACCTTGCCGCGCACATTCATTTCAACCGTTGCCGACGGTATCGCCACTGTGCCGCTTGCGACGGTCATGTTCAGGAACTTGAATTCCTCGGGCGCACGCAGCACTTCTTCGGCGATCAGTGCCTCGATATCCTCGTCGAACACATCCTTCTTTTTATCGGCCAGCTCCTTGAAGCGCACGAAGGCCTTGTTGAGCTCCTCGTCGCTGAGCGCAAATCCGAGTTCCTCGACTCGCGAGCGGAACGCATGCCGACCCGAGTGTTTGCCGATCACGAGCAGGCTCTGGTTCATGCCGACCGATTCAGGCGTCATGATCTCGTAGGTCGTCTTGTCCTTAAGCAAACCGTCCTGATGAATGCCGGATTCATGCGCGAACGCGTTGGCCCCCACGATCGCCTTGTTGGGCTGCACGGCAACGCCGGTAATCGAGGTGATCAGCCGGCTTGAAGGATAAATTTTTTCCGTCACGATGCGCGTGTCGGCGGCGAACAGGTCGCGCCGCGTGCGCAGGATCATCACGATTTCCTCGAGCGATGCATTGCCTGCGCGCTCCCCGATGCCGTTCAATGTGCACTCGACCTGGCGCGCGCCGTTTTGCACGGCCGCGAGCGAGTTGGCCACGGCCAGCCCGAGATCGTTGTGGCAGTGCACGCTGATGGTGGCCTCGCCGATGTTGGGTACATGCTCGACAATATGGCGAATAAGGTCGCCGAATTCGCTGGGCACGGAGTAGCCGACCGTGTCGGGCACGTTAATGGTCGTTGCGCCCGCGGCAATCACTTCGGAAAATACACGGCACAGGTACTCGCGCTCGCTGCGGGTCGCGTCCATGGCGGAAAATTCCACCACGGGCGTGTAGGCTTTCGCGCGCTTTACCGCCGCGACAGCTATGTTCAAGACCTCGTCGCGGTTTTTGCGCAGCTGATGCTGCAGGTGTATGTCAGAAGTGGAAATGAACGTATGGATGCGCGGACGGGCCGCGTCCCGAACCGCCTCCCAGGCCCTGTCAATGTCGGCATCATTGGCGCGGGCAAGCCCTGCGATCTGGCTGCCCTTGATGGTGCGCGCGATCTGCTGCACCGCCTCGAAGTCGCCCTGCGAGGCAATCGGGAATCCGGCTTCAATAATATCGACGCCGAGGATTTCAAGCTGGCGCGCAACGCGCAGCTTTTCGGCAATGTTCATGGTGTTGCCAGGCGACTGCTCGCCGTCGCGAAGCGTTGTGTCGAATATTTTTACATGCGTATCCTCTTGTCTGGTGCTCATTTATTTTCCTCGATCGCCGCTGGTTGCGTTTCAGTCTGCTGCCCGCGGCGCGCACGATACAGCAGGTATTCGATAATGCCGGATCCGATGTAGATCCCTCCGATGCAGAACAGCATGGTTTCAGGTTCCATGGCCACGACCACGATGACGAGAATGGCGACAAAAACCGCGCTGAAAGGCCTGCGGCTGTGCAGGTTGAAATTCTTGAAACTGCGGAAGCGAATGGTGCTTACCATCAGGAATGCCAGGCCGTATATCAGGGCCATGAGAAAATAGCTTAAAAATGCCTTGTCGTCCAGGTGGTGATGGTTTAGAAAAATGATGCTGGCGGAAAGCATGCCGGCGGCCATCGGGATCGGCAGGCCCTGGAAAAATGAGCCGGGGATCGATCCGCTCAGGGTGTTAAAGCGCGCCAGGCGCATGGCGCCGCAGGCGCAAAAAAGAAACGCCGCCAGCCAGCCGACCCGGCCGAACTGGCTCAGCACCAGCCCGTAGGACAGCACGGCCGGGGCAACGCCGAACGCGACCAGGTCGCACAGCGAATCATATTCAAGCCCGAAGCGCGAGGTCGTGTGCGTCATGCGGGCTACCCGCCCGTCCAGCCCGTCAAACACCCCGGCAAGGATAATGACCCAGGCCCCCACCACATAGTTGTGCTGCATGGTGGCGACAATTGCGTAAAACCCGCAGAACAGGCTCATGGAGGTCAGGATGTTCGGCAGCAGGTAGACACCCTTTTTGTAGTCAATAGCGTGTCGGGCCCGTCTGTTTTTTTTCCGCTGGAACCGGTTCGAATTCATGGTACCCTCGCTTCGCGCTGCAGCGTAACACGCCCGGAGCGCACTATTTCGCGTATGCCGAGCGGCCGCAGCAGCTCGATAATCGCGTTCAGTTTATTCTCGTCGCCGGTGACTTCAACCGTGTAATGAGCCTTGCCGACATCAATGACCTTGCAGCGGAAGATTTCGATGATGCTGAGGACTTCGGCCCGGCATTTGTCGGTAACGGCAACCTTGATCAGCGCCAGCTCGCGCTCGATGTGGTTTTCATCCCCTTTTTCATAGTCTATGACCTTGATGACGTCAATCAGCTTGTTGAGCTGCTTGTTGATCTGCTCCAGCACCCGGTCGTCGCCGCGCGTGACGATGGTCATCTGCGACATGGTCGGGTCAAGCGTTTCATTGACCGACAGGCTTTCGATATTAAAGCCCCGTCCGCTGAAAAGGCCGGCTATGCGGGCCAGAACGCCCGGCTTGTTGTCGACCAGAACGCTGATTGTGTGACGCATACGAAAAATCCTTCCTGCCGTCGAGAGACTGCCCCGGAACACCCGACTGTTTCGCTGTGCTTATCATGCGTTATTGCGATGTACGGCAGGGGGCACGGCAAGCCGTGCCCCCCGCAAGCATGGTATCACATGCCGTGGGGTCGAATGTTTTCGCAGCAGCCCGAAAAACCGCATTGTTAAAAGCCTGTTACAGCAGCATCATGTTGCTGATCGGCGCGCCGGCCGGAACCATGGGATAGACGCATTCCTCCTGCTCTACCACAAAGTCAATTATAACCGGCTTTTTGACCGCCAGCGCTTTGCGTATGACCGGCTCGACTTCATCGGGCCGGGTAGCACGCAGGCCGACCGCGCCGTAGGCTTCAGCCAGCTTGACGAAGTCAGGGTGATGCTCAAAGGTTGAGTGCGAATAGCGCTTTCCGTAAAACAGCTGCTGCCACTGACGGACCATACCCAGGCAGCGGTTGTTTAAAATGGCGATTTTGACCGGCAGGTTATACTGCACAACGGTCGCCAGCTCCTGAATGTTCATCTGAATGCTGCCGTCGCCGGCGATGTCCACAACGGTCGCCCCGGGGAAGGCAACCTGCGCTCCCAGTGCGGCCGGAAACCCGTAGCCCATGGTGCCGAGGCCGCCCGAAGTGAGCCACCTTCGCGGGCGGTCGAACTGAAAATACTGCGCCGCCCACATCTGGTTCTGGCCGACCTCGGTTGAAACAATGCAGTCGCCCCGCGTAAGCTCATAAATTTTTTCCACCACAAACTGGGGTTTAATGGCCTTGCCCTGTTTGTAGGCCATAGTGTGGCCGGCTTTCCACTTCGCGATCTCTCCCAGCCAGCTTTTGCGGTCCCGCGGCGCGACTTTTTTTTTGCCGATCGCAGCCAGGCAATCCTTCAGGATCTCGCGGCAGTCGCCGACGACGGGGATATCAACCTTGATATTTTTGCTGATGGAGGTCGGGTCGATATCGAAGTGAATGATCTTCGCTTCGGGGGCGAACGAACGCAGATCGCCCGTGACCCGGTCGTCAAAGCGCGCACCGATCGCGATGAGCAGGTCGCAGTGCGTGACCGCCATGTTGGCCCGGTATGTGCCGTGCATGCCAAGCATGCCCAGGCACAGCGGATCAGTGCCCGGAAAGCAGCCAAGCCCCATGAGCGTGGTGGTCACGGGAATCGAAAGCCGGCGCGCAAGGGCGTGCAGCTCCGCTGAAGCATTCGACAGCACGACGCCGCCGCCGGCGTATATCACCGGCTTTGCGGCTTTCATGAACTCGTCCAGCGCGCGCTGGATCTGCCGCGGATTGCCTTTTACGGTCGGCCTGTAGCTGCGGATCGAGACCTCTTCGGGATAGCTGAACTCGGCCGTCTGGTTGATGATGTCCTTGGGAAGGTCGATCAGGACCGGGCCGGGCCGGCCGCTGCGCGCGATGTAAAACGCCTCGCGCATGACGCGCGGCAGCTCCGCGATGTTTTTCACCAGGTAATTATGCTTGGTGCAGGGCCGCGTAATGCCGACGATGTCGGCCTCCTGGAAGGCGTCATTACCGATCAGGGCGGTGGGGACCTGACCGGTGAGTATCACCAGGGGAATTGAGTCCATATAGGCGGTCGCAATGCCCGTTACCGTATTTGTAGCGCCCGGTCCCGAGGTCACCAGACACACGCCAACCTCGCCGGTTGCGCGCGCATAGCCGTCGGCGGCATGCACCGCAGCCTGCTCGTGCCGGACCAGCACGTGCTTGATGGAGTGCTCAAAAAGGGCATGATAAATATCAAGCACCGAGCCGCCCGGATAGCCGAACACGGCCTTGACCTTTTCCTTTTTCAAACACTCAAGCAAAATCTGGGAACCTTTTAACTTCACAGCCTTCCCCGGTGTGTTTGTCGCATAGCCTAAACGTCATTTCCAAATCAGCGGGAAATCTTTCTACAAACGCCAGGATTTCCCTCCGCGTTCGAGGCGGCACTTCATATAGCACGAATAAATTATTTGATACTCTTTTTTCAATTTTTCCGCAAGTCCCGCTGTACGGCAGACCGCTCTGCATCCGGCCGCCGGACGTAACCGGGAAGCACCTGCTCAGGCGGATGTATCAGCCCGGCAGCACAGCGTTTCAGGGCAATGCGGCCAAGCATGGCAGCACGCGGGCGTTCGTTCATGTCCGGCGCGAAATGATGCTCGGCTTTACTGACACGCGTAATGGTATCCTTATAGAGCCGCGCGCCGCTGCCGCACAACAGCACCGGTTCCTGCAGCCCTGCAGCCCACTGCTCAGGACACATCACCACCTCTTCGCTCACGGCAGCTGCCTCGCCGTTGGGGCCCTGCTTAAACAGACAGGTATATACCTGCCCGCGCCGGGCATCCAGCATGGGGCACACGACCAGGCCGCTGGGCATGTTCTGCGCGGCCAGAATTTCAAGCGTCGAAACCCCGACGAGCGGCTTGCTGAGGCTGAAGCCCAGCCCCTGCGCGGTGCTGATGCCGACCCTCAGCCCGGTAAACGACCCCGGTCCCTGCGCAACGGCTATACAGTCAAGATCATGCGCTTCGAGCCCGGCATCCCGCAAAAGGCGGTCGATCATGGTAAGCAGCAGAATCGAGTAATTCCCTGCGCCGCTGCGCATGTCCTCGCCGGCCAGAACGCCGCCGGCTATAAGGGCGGCGCTGCACCAGGACGAGGAGCTGTCGATCGCCAGAACAGAAAGAGGCTTTTCAATCATGGTGTCCGCCTGCGGGTCGTCTGCTTAAAACAGACCCTGTGAGAGCCTGGCCACGTCATTGTAGCAGACAAACAGCATCAGCGCGAGCAGCAGGGCCAGGCCGACCTGGTGTGATATTTCCATGACCCGCACGCTGACCGGGCTGCCCTTGACAGCCTCAATCAGCAGAAACAGGATATGGCCGCCGTCAAGGATCGGGATGGGCAGCAGGTTGAATATGCCCAGGTTAAGGCTGATGACGGCCATGAGCAGCACAAAGCTGATAATGCCCTGGCGGGCGAAATCGCCGGCTATTTTACCGATTAAAATCGGCCCGCCCAGATGCTCCTTGTTAGCAACCGGGCTTGTAATGAGCATACCGAGCAGTTCGAACGTCAATTTCGTGTATTTCCAGACATCCTGGCAGGCTTTGCCTGCAGACGCCAGCGGTCCATAGCGCCGCAGTTCAAAGCCCTCGGCCGACGGCGCGATGCCGACCATATATTTGTCCTGCTCGCGCCCGAGTTCGTCTTCGCGCTGCTTGATCTCGGGCCGCAGAGCGATTTCGATCGCGTCGCTGCCGCGCCGGATGCTCAGGCGCAGTTCGCGGCCGCCGCTTTCAGTAACGATTGCCTGCAGGTCATCCCAGTAGCGGATCGGGCGTCCGTCAATGGATTCGACGCTGTCGCCGGGAGCGATGCCGGCGCGCGCGGCCGGTGAATCCTCGATGACTTCGCCGATCAGTGTCGTCAAGACGGGAAATCCTACCATATAGACAAACGCGTAAACAACAGTGGCAAAGATAATGTTGAAGGCCGAGCCTGCAACCAGTATCAAAAAGCGCGCGCCCGTACTCTGGGAATTGAGCGCAAAAGGCCGGTCCTCATCGGCAACCGGCTCATCCGGAGACTCGCCCAGCGGCTTGACGTAGCCGCCAAGCGGAAGCGCAGAGATAACATACTCGGTGTCGCCGATTTTTTTGCCGATCAGTTTCGGGCCGAAGCCCAGCGAAAATTTCAGCACCCGCACACCACACAGCTTTGCCAGCAGAAAGTGCCCGAGTTCATGCACAAAAATCAGGATGCCGAGCAGCACGACGGCGGGGAGGATATAGCTGGTCACAACAGTTGAACTGCTGAGTATGATGTCCATGAGGCCTCTTCTAATGAGCGCAGATATGCGGGCGCCGGGTTACGGTTGTTGCAGCAACTGTTCTGATACGGCCCGTATCGCCGTGACGATTCCGGTCTTCGACAGTGATACCGATTGAGATAGAAGCACAGGGCCGCACCTGCTCTTCAAAACAGTTCAGCCGGAATCGCTGCATGTGCCGCTGTCCAGCAGTTCACGCGCGCGGGTTCGGGCCCAGCGGTCGGCCTCCAGAACCCTCTCCATGCTCAGCGGGGCTCCGTCGGCGCTGAAAGCGTCCATGACCTTTTCAATCAGGGCCGGCATGGCGTGAAACGCCAGGTTGCCGGCTAGAAAAGTTTCAACCGCGATTTCGTTGGCGGCGTTCATGACTGCGGGCATGAGCCCCGCCTGGCGCAGTGCGCGAAACGCCAGCGTCAGGCACGGAAAGCGACGGGTGTCAGGGGCTGAAAAACTCAACTCGCCCAGTGCAACCAGGTCAAGCGGCTGCATGATCGATTCCAAGCGTTCCGGGAATGAGAACGCGTAGGCGATCGGGCCGCGCATATCCGGCTGCGACAGCTGCGCCAGGACGGTCCCGTCTACAAACGCCACCATGGAATGCACGATGCTTTGCGGGTGCACGACGACCTTGATCCGATCAGGCGCGATGTCGAACAGCCAGCGGGCTTCGATAACTTCCAGGCCCTTATTCATCAGCGAGGCTGAATCAATGGTAACCTTGCTGCCCATGTTCCAGCGCGGATGGCGCAGGGCTTCGGCCGGCGTGACCCTCCTCAACTCATCAATGCCCGTGTTCAGGAAAGGGCCGCCGGATGCCGTCAGAATAATGGAGCTGATGTGCTCCGTGCCCTGTCCGTTAAGGACTTGAAACACGGCGCTGTGCTCGCTGTCGACCGGGATGATGCGGCATCCGCTTTGGCGGGCCTGCGCCATCATCAGCTCTCCGGCCATGACCAGAGATTCCTTGTTCGCCAGCGCAACGTCTTTGCCGGCCTGCAGGGCCGCAAAAGTCGGCTGCAATCCGGCGGACCCGGCAATGGCCGCAAGCACCACATCGGCTTCCGGCATGGTCGCTGCGCGCAGCAGCCCCTGCTTTCCGGCAACGACTTCAGCGCGGCTTCCCGCGGGCAGCCTGCGACGCAGCTCGTCTGCGGCTGCAGGGTCGGCAAGGCAGGCCAGCGCCGGATCAAATGCGCTGATTTGCGCCAGCATGCTGTCGATGCTGGCTGAGGCCGCGATTGCGCTTACCTTGAAACGGTCGCCGTGGCGCGCAATAACATCAAGCGCGCTGGTCCCGATTGACCCGGTTGATCCAAGCAGGGAAATGTTTTTGCGTTGCATGCGCAGTGCTTTCAGGTCGCCGGGCGCAGGCGATCACAGGCCGGCAAAACGTATATAGTAATAGAGAAACGGCGCGGCAAACAAAAGGCTGTCAATGCGGTCGAGCATGCCTCCATGGCCCGGCAGGATCGTGCCGGAATCCTTGACGCCGCAGGAGCGCTTGATGGCCGATTCGCTTAAATCGCCGATTTGGTTCAGCGTGTTGATGCCGACGGCCATGGCGACAGCGTGCGGGACAGCGATATGGTTTAAAAATGTTGCCTGACATACAAGCGAAACCGCCAGACTGAACACCATGCCCCCGCAGGAACCTTCCACTGTTTTTGCCGGGCTGACCCTCGGACACAGCCGGTGTTTGCCCAGCGAACGGCCGACCAGATAGGCCCCGATATCGCCGGCCCAGGTTACAAACAGAAGGAACAACGCCAGGCTGATGCCCTGCGGCAGGGCGCGCAGCAGGAGAAAAAATGAAGGCAGAAGGGTTAAATAAAAAATGCCGAAAAACAGGATTGCAACCCGGTCAAACGGGACGCTGCTTTTGTGGCCGCAGCAGATATAGCCGGTGAATATCAGCATGAATGCCGCCATGCACGCGCCGGTCGCCGCCAGCCCGTGTGTGTTTGCGGCGGTGTCTGCGTAGCTTGCGCCCAGCACGAGCGCTCCCAGCGCAAGAGCGCCGCAGAGCTCCGCTGTCCGCGGCTCCTTCAGTGCCATGGCGTAATATTCATACAGGGCTGTCAGGCATACCAGCAAAGCCAGCAGGAAAAAGCCGCCCGTGCCCGCCCTCGCAATCAGAGCGACGGCAAGCGGTGCGGCAACCAAAACGGTAATAGAGCGGGAAAGCATGGCAGTTTTCGTGCACTTGAGCAGCAGGGCGGGATGCAGCCCGGCGCGCGCTTATGCGTTTACGGACAGCTGTTCGTCGGTTCGTCCGAAGCGGCGTTTGCGTGTTTGATATTCGGCAATCGCCCGAAGGGTTTCCTCCTCGCGGAAGTCAGGCCAGAGCACATCAGTCACATACATCTCTGTATAGGCGATCTGCCAGAGCAGAAAATTACTGATGCGCATTTCGCCGCTGGTTCGGATCAGCAGGTCCGGGTCAGGCATATCCGCGGTGTAGAGGTGCCGTGCAACGCACCGCTCATCAATCGCGGCAGGGTCAAGCTCCCCGCGGGCGGCTTTGCAGGCAATCTCTTTTGCAGCCCGCACGATTTCCTCCCGGCCACCGTAGCTCCAGGCGATGTTCAGCACCATGCCGGTATTATCGCGGGTTTTTTCAAGGCCACTGCGGGCCAGCTCATAGGCATCGCGGGGCAGACGGTCAATTTCGCCCATGGTCGTAACGCGAATATTCGCGCGGTGAAGGTTGTCGATTTCCTTCTGTATGAAGGTTTTGAGCAGCAGCATCAGCGCACGCACTTCCGTTTCAGGCCGCAGCCAATTCTGCACTGAAAACGCATACAGGCTTAAATACTCAACGCCGACCTGAGCACAGGTGCTGATAACGGCCCTGACCGAGTCCATGCCGACCTGGTGGCCATGGATGCGCGGCATGGAGCGATTTTTGGCCCATCTGCCGTTGCCGTCCATGATAACGGCGATATGTCGGGGCAGGTTTTCCCTGCTGAGGTCGTTGATTTTCATGGCGTCTTTCCGGATGTAACCCTTTAATGCGGCGCTGCGGTCTTGTATGACACTGCGGCCCTATAAATGTATAACTATATAATTTATCACAAAAAAATAGTCCTCTCAAGCGCATTTTATGAATCATGTGCGCCCTGTAGCGGGATTTGTGCGGACGCTGAAACACAAACAGGACGCCGGCGTTTCCCGGCGCCCTGTAGGCTTGCTGTTTCGGGTACTGTTTTCTGCGGGGGCAGTCCCCGCAGGTCTAAATTTCAAGTATTTCCGCTTCTTTCACCCGGGTCATTTCATCGACCCTGGTAATATAGTCGTCGGTGATTTTCTGTACATTCGCCTGGGAGTTGAACATTTCATCTTCGCTGATTTTTTTATCGGTTTTCATAGCCTTGAGGTCATCGTTTACTTTGCGGCGGTGGTTGCGGATCGAGACTTTGGCAGCTTCGGCCATTTTTTTGACAACCTTCACGAGTTCCTTGCGGCGCTCCTCGGTCAGCGGCGGGATGGAGACGCGCACCAGCTTGCCGTCACTGCTCGGCGTGAGCCCCAGGTCGGCTTTTAAAATCGCTTTTTCGATTTCCTTAATTACCTGGGCGTCCCAGGGCTGAATGGTGATCATTCGCGGCTCCGGTATCGCCAGGGTCGCAAGCTGGTTCAGGGGCGTGGGTGTGCCGTAGTAATCAACGCGCACACTGTCGAGCAGGGAAATGGATGCCCGGCCCGTGCGGACCTTGGAAAACTCCTTTGCCAGGGAATCAAGACTGCCGTCCATCTCGGCCTTTGTCTGCTGCTCGAATTGCTTGTCCATGGTCTACCCCCGTATAAAAGTTCCTGTTTTTTGACCCCGGGCCGCATTGTATATATTGCCGGGTACATGTATGTCAAAAACGGTGATCGGCAGCCTGTTGTCCATGCACAGCGTAATGGCGGTCAGGTCCATGACAGCCAGCTTGCGGTCAAGAACCTCCTGATAGCTGAGGGTTTCGAAGCGTCTGGCATCGGCATGTTTTGCCGGGTCCCGGTCATAGACGCCATCGACCTTGGTCGCCTTCATAATCAGGTCGGCGTTGATTTCGCTTGCCCGCAGTGCCGCTGCCGTGTCGGTTGAGAAAAACGGATTGCCGGTGCCGGCGGCAAAGATCACCACGCGCTTTTTTTCAAGATGGCGGATGGCCCGGCGCCGGATGTAGGGCTCGGCGATTTGATGCATCGGGATGGCCGACTGCACGCGGGTGGGCACGCCCAGCTTTTCAAGCGCGTCCTGCAGGGCCAGGCTGTTCATGACCGTGGCCAGCATGCCGATATGGTCGGCGCTGCTCCGGTCCATGCCCTGGGCGCTGTCGGACAGGCCCCGGAAGATATTACCTCCGCCGATAACAACGCCGAGCTCGATGCCGGCCTGCTGCACCCGGGCAATGTCGCCCGCGACGGTTTTTACCACGTCCGGGTCAATGCCGTAGGGCTTTGACCCCTTGAGCGCTTCCCCGCTCAGCTTCAGCAAGATGCGCGAAAACACACCCGTTCCGTCAGCCGACATGAAGGCCTCCCGCATTGATGATAACGCATGGACGGTTATGTGAACACAACAGCGCTTCAGCGAAAGATACTGCCTGGTCGGCGCAGCCGTTGTCATACCGTATAACGGCTGCGCACTGATGTCAACTATTCGCCGATCTTGAAACGGGCAAAACGCGCTATGCCGATGTTTTCGCCAAAGGTTGCAATGCCGTTTTTGATGAAATCGCTGATTTTGACCTTGTCATCCTTGACAAACGGCTGGTCCAGCAGGCACACTTCAGCGGCGAATTTGCTGACGCGGCCCTCGACGATTTTATCGACGATGTTCGCGGGCTTGCCGTCATTGAGGGCCTGGGTCCGGTAAATGCTGCGTTCCTGCTCGAGCACGTCCGCGGGGATATCGTCTTTGGTCAGATAGCGCGGGGCCGCAGCAGCGATATGCATGGCGATATCGCGCGCGAATTCGATAAACTTTTCTCCCCGGGCGACAAAATCGGTCTCGCAGTTTATCTCGAGCAGAACGCCCAGCTTGTCTCCGGGATGGATGTAGGTGACAACACGCCCCTCGCGGGTGGCGCGCCCGGATTTTTTCGACGCCGAGGCAATGCCTTTCTCCCGCAGGTATACAATCGCCTTCTCCATATCGCCGCCGGTCTCGGCAAGCGCCTTTTTGCAGTCCATCATGCCCGCGCCGGTCCTTTCGCGCAGGATTTTTACGGTTTTCGCATCAACATCCATGGTGGTAACACTCCTTGCATCTATGGGGCCGGTTACTCGGCCGTTTCCTTCAGGGCCTCTTCCGCCCGCCTGGCAGCCTTCAGGGCCGCTTCCTTGTTCATTTCCTGCTGCTTGCGCTCACCGGCTGCAATTGCGTCGGCTATTTTCGAGCTGAACAGCTTAACAGCCCGGATGGCGTCGTCATTGCCGGGGATGAGGTAGTCAATGCCTTCCGGATCGCAGTTGGTGTCAAGCAGCGCGATGGTGGGGATGCCCAGTTTCTTTGCTTCGGAGAGCGCAATTTTTTCTTTTTTGGGGTCGACTATAAACAGAGCGGCCGGCAGGCGGTCCATGCTGCGAATGCCTTCGAACACGAAATTGAGCTTTTCAATTTCGCGCTCAAAACCCAGGGCTTCTTTCTTCTTGAAGTGGACAAATTCGCCCGAGTCGCGCATGGATTCAAGAGTTTTAAGGCGTTCAATGCTTTTCTTTACGGTGCTGAAATTCGTCAGAAGCCCGCCCAGCCAGCGGTTGGTTATGTAGTGGTGTCCCACACGCTGCGCTTCCTCGTTGATAGCCTCCTGGGCCTGGCGCTTTGTGCCGACAAACAGCACTTTACCGCCCTGCGCTACCGTATTGACCACAAAGTCGCAGGCCTCCCGGAACATCACCACTGTTTTCTGCAGGTCGATAATATGAATTCCGTTGCGCGCCCCGAAAATATAGGGCTTCATCTTCGGATTCCATCTGCTGGTCTGGTGGCCGAAGTGCACTCCCGCCTCAAGCATCTGTTTCATCGTCGTCGTTGTAGCCAAGGTACTGCCTCCTTTTCTGCGCGGCTGCCGCGGGGCATTGCGGGCTTTCAGCCATTCCGCAACAGGACCCCGTTAAAGGGCGTCCTTTTCCGCTGAGCTTGCCGCTGTCAAAAATTGATATCTTCCGCTACCCAGTTGATCTATACCACTGGTTTTGCGGGGTTCTTAGTAAACTTGACAGTAATATCATATGTTTAATATGTCTGCAAGCAATAAATATTGAGATCCTTATACAACGCCCGGATGCCATGTTGCGTCCCGCCGCGGGGGGATCAGTGCGGCGTGCAGGACAAACGTATCAACTGCTTGTGGCGTTTTGATACTCCCAGATCTCCAATACACTCATGAATATATACGGCGCTGCACGATCATCCTGCCCCTGCCGTGCGCCACCCGCCCGTCATTCGTTTAGCACTGAGATGGCCCTGGAAAGCTGGTGTTTATGATCCAGAGAATCGTCATTTTTATCAAAATATTTTATTAGGTGGAACCCAATCGAAACTTGAACCGGATGTAATTATGAATCGAATTTCTCTCGATTTGTGACATCCCAATAGTGTAAACTAGCACTAAAAGCAATAGCGTAGAAGAGGCTGATAAAATGAATAACCTTAAAAAGCTTTCATCAAACAGGCTTTTTATAACAAAGAGAGTTAGCATTGGAATCGTAATCATGAACATTTTCAAATAGGCTTTTAAAAAAAACTCCTTAACGTCAAACTTAATCAGGCGTTTCAGCAAAAACTGCATCACTACAAAATTGACAATGGCAGCACCTGTAAATACCATTGGCATCATATAAGGCTCAGCGCCAGTTTTAAACAAATAATAAGAAACAGGCAATGCAAGCAGAGTAATTAAGCTAAGTATTATCTGAAAAAATTTAATGGTCCCGGTCGCTTGCACGGCAGCCGGTATTCCTGCATTCATAATTGAGATTAGGGCATTAACAATCATTATCTGAACGAATATTACGGTGTAATCAGGCACTTCTTTCAGCCATAAATTCATAATGTATTTTGTTTCCAACAAAATTGGAAAGGCAGGAATCATCATCAAAAAAAAGGAGTATTTTGAAGATAAAATAACCAAATCCATCGTTCGGGTAATATTACCACTGCCAAAACTTTTCGTTATTTGGGGAACTGCAGAACTATTTAAACTTTGCGCGAACATTTTTATAATGTTGTTAACCTGGTTAGCAATACCAAAAGCGGCATTGACAAATGTTCCGAAAAAAACGTTGATGATTATTGCAGATATGTATGATTCCGATGCCGATGCCGAAGCTCCCAATAATATCCAACCCCCAAAACCCAACATCTCTTTATACTTTTTCCTGTCGCGCTGAAAGTTCCATTTAATCAACTCGGCATAGTGCCTTTTTGAATATAAAAAATAAGCCAGTGCAGGCAGCAAAGAAATCAATGCAATCAAAAAGGCATATACGCGCAGACGATTCCCTGTATAATTCTGAAGCAAAAGAACAACAATCAAGGTAAGTGCACTCATCCCTATCGCGATGCTCGCTGGAACTATAAATTTCTCTTTGGCAGTTATAAGGCCTTGATACGGGATGCTTATGATCGAGGTAAACGTAGCCAGCACTGAAAATCTAAATACGAACAAGGCATCAGGGATTTTGCCTCCAGCCACGTTGAGGTAGTGTTTTATGTAAAAAACTCCCACTGTCTCGGCAAGTACGAGTGTAATGAATGCAAGAAGCAAATGTAACGTTATACTGATGTTAAAAACCTTATTTACATTTCCATCCCTACCCCTGCCCAACTCGAAAGCAACAAAGCGATAGGTTGTTGAAACCATGATGTTGTTCAAAAAGGCCATCATGGAAACAATGCCGCCGACAACAGCATATAAGCCATAATCAGAAGCGCCTAGAGCCACCAAAACATAGCGTGCCGATATAAAGCCAATAGCGGATGTAATTATTAATCTGATATAGAGAATCAGACTGTTTTTTACTATTATTTTGTTTTCTGACATTTAATAATGCTGGCAGAAGGTTTAACAGGCATATATTTCCACTCAAACCAATAACTATTGTAAACGTTTAGGCCATAGTCCGGCGTTTACAAGCAATAATTTTGCAAAGATTTTAATTTTTGACTTTGCCGGAATCTTAAAATGCCGTGACATAATATGGTTTATGTATGTATCGCTTTTAATGGCAACCGGTAAATTATAATCTTGAGCGGCAGAGTAAAGCTCTTGCTTAGCGAAGATATCATCTTCCATAATGCCACATCCGGTTCCACTGCCGTCATGGCCCATATTTCTCACCCGGCTAATGGTTGGAAAAACCGAATACATGCTGTTCACATATTGATGCAAGCAAACGGTTCCATCGCCTGAAACCTTATTTTTCTCCAGCATGGTTATCATTGCCGACAGATAATGATTTGCTATTTTTTGGAACCCATAAACATCTTTATAATTTTTCAGAAAGAGACGAATGTTTGATAAAGCACCGGGCAGTTGAAAATCAACTTTCTCCCATTTGTCCTTCCAGATACCGACACCCCAGGCTGAAAAACCCTGCCAAAGATAAACCTCTTTATCATAATTCCCTGGCATTTCGATTGGATATTGGTAGCCAGAAACCGAGAAAATATCTTCCCGGTTCTTATAGACATCAAGGCCTTTATTAACGAAAAACAAGAAATCAGGCGCAAAGACATTATCATCCTCAGAACAAATCAACCTGTCATATCTTTTAAA
This sequence comes from uncultured delta proteobacterium, assembly GCA_903881505.1. GTDB lineage: Bacteria > Desulfobacterota > WTBG01 > CAIYCZ01 > CAIRTM01 > CAIRTM01. The sequence goes on from CAIRTM010000102.1 coordinate 18,459, forward strand.
AAGATATTCGACAGATTTAAAAAAATTGTCCACTGCGCCATAGTTCCTCTCTCGCGCGATAACGGTAACTTTATTGAACCCTTTAATACCGGGCAGGTACGCTTTGGTATGTTCATATCCCTCCCAATGCGAATCCTTAAGCGGGTAATCCAAAAATATAAAAAGATCGGTTTTTTCGGCATGGGCGCATTTTGACAATGATTCGACACAGCGCTTGAAATGCTCATGGCGATTCAATGTTGGAATAAATACAGGCGCAAAGTTATTCATGTTAAACACCTGTTTTTTATAAATATTAAATGGTGCCGTGAATTTTTTTAAAAACAAATAACCGTTAACTAGCTACAATGGATTCGCAATGCAGGCTTTTATCTCGGGGTTATTTAAAGAGCGTGAGTTTTTCCAAACTTCTTTATTAAATCGACGATCTTATTCACATCATCAGTAGAAAGCCTTGGATGCAAGGGAATACTCAGGCAGTCATCATTCAGTACCTCGGAATTTTTCAAGCGAACATCCATCTGTTTATAAAGGGGATTCATGTGAAGCGGGTGGTAGCGAACCGTTGTATAGACATCATTGTCTAATAGATAGTGAGCCAGATCATCGCGTTTAGGCATGCGCATGCAATAGGTAAAATAGGAATGGCGATCACCGGGCTGCGCATCAACGGGTGTAGTAATCCAGCCTAATCGTCCAAATTCATCCTGGTAGTGGCGCCAAATATCAGCCCGAATCTTCTGGAGCGTATCTATGCGGTCAAGCTGGGCTATACCGATACCGGCAGCTATATTGGTGGGCAGCATTTTAATAAAGGGTTCCTGAATGTTGTATTCCCACCAGCGTGCTTTACCGCCGGCATTGGCCACGGCTGAATCGAAACCGGATTTGCCGATGCCGCAGTAGCGCATTACTTTGGCCCGCTCAATCCGCGCAGGCAGTCTTGCGGTAATACCGCCACCCTCGCCAACGGTAAGGTTTTTTACGGCGTCATAACTAAAAATGCCAACGTCGCCTATCGCCCCGCAAGGGTTCCCTTTATAGGTACTGTCCACCGCGTGGGCGGCATCTTCGATTACCGGATAACCCAGCGACAAGATGGGGTCCATATCGACGGCCAGACCGGCGTAGTGAACTACCATAACGGCTGCAGTTTTCCCGGTTACTTTAGCTTCGACGTCTTCGCGCCGCACATTCATGGTCCTGTGATCAACATCACAGAACACCGGGCGATGACCAGCCAACAAGATAGCTTGTGCACAGGAAACCCAGGTAAATGAAGGCAGAATAATCTCAGAGCCATGCGGCAGATCGAGCAATTTGACCGCCATGTACAAAGCATTCGAGCCACTGTCCACCATGGCAAAAGACGGCAGGTGATATTTTTCCATGTATTTTTTTTCAAAGATCTCAACATTCTTGCCGAAACCCATCCATTGGCTGCGCATGCAGGCCATTACGTTGGCGATTTCCTCATCACCAATAAGGGAGCCAAATACTGAAATCATATTTTCCCTCCAAATTGTTTTAATTGCGCTTCAGGTAATATTACAACATAATGTTCTTCAAACTCGGCATTTATCACAAAACCCCGCCGAACATACCATTGCAACGCAGGATTGGTCTTTAGTACCGACGCTACTATGGGTTTGTTTGGATAGCGCCGCATAGCTTCGCTGCAAACAATCTTCAGCGCATTGGCCATGTAGCCGTTCTTTGAAAACTCCTTTCGACCAAGAATAACATTGTAAATATCAACTGTATTTTTTATCAGTCGGAATCCAATGCATCCTATCTTTTCATTGTCCTGTTGAACAATCATCATAAAGTCGTCATTTGTTTGTGTATATGATTGAAACCAAGTATTTTGCATTTCTGAAGTAATGGTTTCCTTAAAAAAGAAACTGCCCCTGTGGTCGTTTTTCCATACTCTCAGCAGTTCAATATCTTGCTGCGAAATACTTCTGAGAATGAACTTGTCGTTCTCCTGGCTTGTCAGAGAAAACTCTTTGGATTTAATAAGGCGCATAGCAAAAAATATCCATGTTTCTATGTGCAGCGGGGGCTTTCAAGACACTGCTGTCTCGATGTCTGCTTTCTTTCACAACGCGTCTTCCCTGCCTGAAAACCGCAGAAGCCGGCAGCATGCTCATCTTGTATTTGCGGCGTCGGTGCAGGCGCAGGCATTTTCAAAACGAATACATCGTTATCCACCATGTTTTCGGGCGCCGCCGGTACACCGGTTGGGCATTCTATTGACAGATAATCGTGTTCCTCACCGCTGAAGTATTCCTGATGCTTCCCGTCAATCTTCAAAACGATTCGAACATTACTCTTGCTGCGGGGTAAACAGCCAGATCGAATAAAGTTCAGATGAGGCCCTTTTATGCATCCGGAAGATGCGACGGTAAGATACAGCTGCCGTGGTCCTTGCTTCGGGGCAAGGAAACCATCATGAAAGCTGTAGAGCGGAACGGGATAGCCGCTGCCCTGTTTTTCGTGAGCGCAGGCGGCGAATTTATTATGCGGCATTGTTCTCAATTGTATAGATCACCTGCTGGCATTCAGGCATTTAACCCGATATGGGCGCATCTGTTTTCAGTTACTGCTGCTGAACCGGCCTTAATAAACAGGGGCCTCCATCGGTTAATGGTTGTAACCGCCAGCATTTTTGCGCGTATTGCGGGCGGCGGTCAACTGTTTTTTCTGCGCTGTATAAATTGGTCCTGCCTGTCCTGTATTGAGCTGGTCCGCTTTCACATAGCCGATACCCGCCGGATACCGCTCTTTGTTGTGCCGGCCAAAATATTTCAGGCACTAGCCGTCTAATCCGTTTTCAATATAATGCTTAAGTCTTCGTCTGTCGAAAAGGCCGCACCCTGGCGTTCGCTTAGACAAAATCCCTTTTTCGAGCGGCACCTTGTTCTTAACAAAAACATCCACAATCAGTGAAGAAAAACCTCGTTTTACAGGCCAGTCCTCTTGAGCTGATCCACCTACCAGTTCAGAAGGGAAAAAATGGTCTGATACGTCCCGAATTTCTTTTCCCACACCGGCGAATTAAAAAACACCACGAACCTATATAACGTAAACGGAATCAGCGACCCCAGGAGCATCAGCTTATACAGCGCATTCCGCGTCGTTATCGCGATAATCGGATAGACTGCAACCATAACCGGCGCAAAGTACATATTTATTCGCGCGATCATCGCCAGCTGAAACGCCAGCGGAGTGAACATAAACGTCAATATTGCCAGCTTGAACAAAAGCCGCCGTGCCGCTAAAACGGGGAACGGCTCGGCCTGTCCCGGCAGTACCCCCTCGTGTTCGGCCAGGTCGGCGCGGATAAACTCCATGCCCGCAAAATACAATACACTCCCAAACAAAAAGAGTGAATACACAAGCCCGAGTCCTGAACTAAGCGACGTTCCGCCCTCATAGCTCTCGGTATATTTTTCGAATAAGGTACCGGTCACGCTGGTGATGAAGGCAAATACCGGCTCACCGTACAAATACAGGCACACATATATTAATGAGCACAGCACGGCGATAAACTTATTGATTTTGATATTAACAAAGGCCAGTAACGCTATCGGAACCAGCACCCTGGCGCTATAATGAAATGACGACGCAGCGCCCACCAGCAATAAATATCCCAAAATCCGCTTTTTATACAAGAACTCAATCCCGACAAGAAACAACAGAATCCCCATATTTTGACGCATCGCCGAAGCTGGCACTAACAGCAACTCATAGTCAAAGCAATAGAGAAAAATCCCCAGCCACTGATACTTTGCGGGAACAAAGTTGCGGAAAAAGCGATAGATGACCACACAGGTCAGCAGCGAAGTAAACATCACCATCGTAAAAAAACCAAATGGCTTAAAGACGAAATTCAGCAGGACCCACCCTGGCTCCCATGCTGTTACATCAAAAAACTTATGCGCATTGTACTTATAGGTAATTTCCTTAAACCCGTCCAGATAAGTCATATAGTCGTTGCCGTAGTCATACCGCAACGCCAAAAAAACAAAAATAATAACGAACGCCGCCTTCAGCCCCCAACCGTTTTGGCGATGTTGACTTAAACAGGACAAGATAACTGCAATCGATCCTACAATAATCGGAATAAGCATATGGAGTAATCGCTTTTCTAATTGTTACAGAGCTTCGACAACCGAGGGAACAAACGTGCCGTTCTCACAGATCCAGCGCCAGGCGAGCCCCCTGTCCTGCCTCATCATATAATACTCCGTTTCAGACAAAGACGCCACTGTGAGCTTTTTTCAGATGTTGCGCGCGGTCAGGCGGCGGTGACGTGTGATAAAAGAAAGCGCTTTATACCTTTACCATGTTGTAGCCGCTTGATGCCAGCAGCGCATTGATCCGATCACCCCCGCTGCCCTTGCGCCGGTGGCGATCCATGAGGCAGCCCGACTTTATATGCCCGATTTTAGGCCCAATCGTAAAGCGCCGCCCGTACCTCCTCCACTCATTGCGACTTTTATTTTTGCGGCGCCTGCCCGCTATGCGCACCTCAGCGTTGTTAACTGTGCCAGTATTTTCCCTGTCCACAAAGGCGTGTGCCGGCCGCGCGCCGCGCAAGCCGCGGCAGCTATTCCAGCTGAGACAGGGATCCGGATTTTACGGTAATTGCATCAAAAATCCCGGCTCAGGTTTTCATCGGAGCGGCGATTTGTTTGGGACCCATTAAAATGGGTGCTCCGGGAAAAACCTAAAGGCAAGCGGGCTTATCATTTTGAGCGCAGCGAAGAATCACGGTTTATTAAAGCGTAGTAACTTTTTCAGCCTTGTTGCTGAGCCACCGGCTGTTTTATTGCATGACATTTGCGTTGATATATGGTTGAATTAACAACATAGTCCAAACGTTCGATCTGTGAATTCCCCCAAAAATGTTTTCAGATATCACAAAAACCATGGATTTGAAAGCAGTTAATTTAACACCGGAAGAGCAGCTGGTTATGCTGTGCTGCCGGCAGGCGGTGAATCAGGATTCCTCAATACATATTGATCCTCTTCTGGCTCATGATCTCGACTGGGCGACCATTGAATACATGATAGGATTGCATGGTATTGCCGGTTTTGCACATGCAGCACTTTCTAAGTATGCACAGGCGGCACATGTCCCTCATGCCCTAATTGAACGACTTAAACAGCAAACCATAAAAATCGCTTTTAACAATCAGCTCTATATCAATGAATTTCATGCCCTTGTCAAGGAATGCAACCGCGAACAGATTCGACTAATGCCCCTTAAGGGCATTGCTTTTTTAACATCCCTGTATGCGCACAACGCCACGCTGCGCTCTCTTTCAGACATTGATATCCTGTTTAACAAAAAAGACCTTAAGCGCGCTGGTGATATTCTTGTTGCCCTTGGATATGAGCGAAAACATATGAGTGCCAGGGAAGAGGCTCGCTCATTTCATTCAAAATACCACCGCCGCGTCTCCGGCTTTACAATCCCGATAGAGGTGCACTGGGATATAGACCACGCTGATTCCCCCTATGCGATAGACATTGCCGAGTGCTGGCTGCGAAGCCACGCTGTTACGGACAAAACAGGCGTATATTATGAACTTTCAATTGAAGACAATCTCATCCTTAACTGCGTCCATGTCCTGCGCCACGCACGGAAGGGACCAGATGAAATATTACATTTAAAGAATTTTTGCGATATTGCTAAATTGATAACCCTGTCCGACATGGAAATCGACTGGGAATGTCTCCTGCGTCGCTCGCGTGACTATAAAGTCCTGCGACCTGTTGCCATGGCGCTGTACCTGGTTCGCAACCTGCTGGGGGTTACGGCAATTTCTATGGATGTAGCCGAAGCGCTAAAAGAAGAAGGATTTCAGAATGCTTTTGAATTGTGTGCAGTGAAGGAATATATTTTCGGGCATAGGAATACCCAAAAAAACTATCTTCCTTTTTGGATGGTTGACGTGGCAACCAAAACAACGCTACGGGATAAAATCAAAATTTTTTTGGATATACCCACCATTATAGCAAACCTTTATGATGCCAGATACTTCGGCAGTTCGCATCCCTCGGCCATACGGACCATCGTAAGCATAGCAGGGCATTATTCGAAAAAAATAGCCCTCACTGTGGCGCTATGGGTATTCTCGCCCCGTAAAACTCGGCAGCTGCAACACACGATGGTCAGCCGAAACCTAAAAGCCAGTCAAATGATTGACTGGCTCCGACAGTAGCGCTGCAGTAAAAAACAGGCCGGGCATTCAGGCCGGTGCCGCAAATTTCTGTAAAAACCTGACTACGTTCTGAACTTCCGCTTTATTGATTTTTACATGCGTCGGCAGATTAATAACCTCCCGGCTTGCCTTTTCACCCTCAGGGCACATACCGTCTCTGTAGCCGAGGGCGGCCATGTCCGTACCTTCCGGATGCAGCGGAACCTCAAACCAGGAGCCGATTTCCAGTCGCTCGCGGGCGGCAAGCTGAAGGCATGCCCGTTTGTTTGCAACCCGAACCGGGTAGCGCAGGAGAGCACATTCCCTCTGTTCCGTGACAGCCGGAGTCCTGTATGGGGTCTGCCGTAACATTTCGGTATACAAGGCCGTATTCCTATGACGCGCGGCAATGCTTGCGTCGATGCTTTGAAGGTTCAACGCTCCTTCCCGCATCTGGGCGGGCGCCATTTTTTTCAGATAGCCGGCGGGCATTGATCCGGCAAGCTCTTCATTCGTAGATGATCCCGCTGTAATGCCCAGCCGTGAGAAAAGGCGGTATGCGCTGGTCATCATTGCATTGGTCCGCGGCGTCACCAATGCGTTATAGGCGGCTATCTGAACTTTCAGCCGAAGATTTTCGGCAAACGAAACTTCTGCTGCGGTTCTGTAAACAGCCTGCAGTGCGGGCCTCAGCGATGGATCGTTCAGAAGCAGTATGCCGCCCAGCCCCGTTGAAAACGGCTTGTTCCACTGCCCGGAAAAAAAAGATGCAACGCCGAATGTGCCGCACATGCGTCCCTTATAGCGGGAGCCGAAAGCATGGCAGCAGTCTTCAATGACACGCAGGTTGTTTCCCGCCGCCCACCGCATAAGCGCGTCCATGTCGGCCGGAATGCCGTAGGTGTGCTGAACGATCAGGGCCCTGGTTGCCGGTGTCAGGCATGCATCAAGCAGCGCCGGATTGATGTTATAGGTTCCGGGATCGATATCGACGTATCGGCAGCGTATGTTCAAAAACCGGGCGGCACTCGGCACCACGAGGCACGTGTAACCCGGAACGATAATTTCATCGCCCTGCCCAAGGCCCATGGCCTTCAAAACAGCATAGAGCCCCACGCGGCCTTTTGCGAACAGCATGACATTGTCCGGGGTAGTCCCAAAAAAATCAGCAAAAAGCTTCTGCATCGCAGGGTCCTTCGTTTTAATCGATAAATTTAACTAATATATAATTGTTAGCCAGCCTTTTCACGACTTGATGCGTGTGCAATTTCAGCGATGCGATGTTTTGTTCCGATATTGTTGCATATGCCCCCCACCCGAGTTTGCTCGCAATGCCGTACAGGATTTTTACCATGTCCCTGCCTATGCCTCTGCCAGCGCACGAAGGATCGACCACATAGCCGAGGAAGGCTTTTTTCCCGACAAAAAGCCTGAGCATGAAATAGCCGACCAGTGCAGCATTGTGAAAATAGCCGAAGGTTAAAAGATTTTTTGATGTCAGCACGTTTCGGAGCTCTTCACGGGTAAAGCCGTGCGGATTAAAAAATTTGACATAGTCCTTGTCCAGTTTTGAAAGCAGCGCGCAAAGCATATCGGCATCATCGGGCGTAATAAGGCGGTAGCGAAATCCATTGTTTGTTTCAACAGGGTCACGGTAGCGGCGCTCGATTTTTGCCAATTGCCGGTGATACAAAGTCCTGAGAGCCAGCTCATTGCAGCGTTCGATGGCTTTCCAGAGCGGCTTCAGGTTATGCTTGATATATAATAAGCATTTTTCCATTGTCGTTTATCCGCATCAGTCAGGATTGGCCATTCCCGTTGTTTATGCTTTTTAAGCCTTCACGCACCTTTGCAAAAGTGATTGAATGGCTGGTGCAGGGCATTAGTAGAAAATTGCATGCCCAAAAAAACAGCATCAAATATATGCGTTGGGCCTGTACAGTCTGCTGTGTGAAATGATTGAAACATTTTTTTGCCGTATTGTTAAGGTTTTTTTCACCAGTCCGCACGGCAGGTTTTAATAACTCAATGCTTTGTTTGCCAGCCGGATCCGGTCCGGAGCAACAGGATGCTTCCGCGCAAGGAGCGCGGCCTCAAGATCCCCACGAATGGAGCAGCCATAAAAAACAGGATTCAACAAAGAATAAAAATTCAAAGGCATCGTTTTGTTTGATGGGATATTTGAAATACGGCTATTTTCAGGATCACGGTTGAAAGTTTTCGAAAAATGTATTGCCTGGAGCGCAGGTATTTTGTTTTGACAAACAGTTATTAGTTTACTATGTAAAATTGCAACGACTGAGAGCGAAAAGCATGGCCTTTTATAAAAATTTTTATCTGCGCTTCGGTAAAAGGGCTTTTGATATATGTGCAGCCCTGCTTGGAATGTGCGTCATATTCCCTTTTATATGTATTGTTGCGGCCTGCATAGCCCTGAGCCGCACGGGGCCCGTGTTTTTTTCGCAGGAACGGATGGGCAGGGATTTCAAGCGATTCAAGCTCCACAAGTTCAGGACAATGGTTGTGAATGCCCAGACAATGGGGCCTCAAATTACCAAAGGCACAGACGCCCGCATTACAAAAATCGGCAGATTCCTGAGAAACACCAAGCTTGATGAACTGCCTCAGCTTCTCAACGTTCTCAAGGGCGACATGAGTATCGTGGGTCCGCGGCCCGAGGTTGAAAAATATGTCCTGCTTTTCAAGGATAAGTACGAAAAGATTCTTTCCATACGGCCAGGGATTACGGATTATGCAACCATTGAATACAGGGATGAGCAGGACGTTTTGAACAGGTATGAGGACACCGTGCAGGGCTATGTCAATGATGTGCTGCCCGCGAAAATAGAGCTTTATGAAAAATATCTTCGCGAGATGGATTTTATAACCGACCTTAAAATTATTGTTTTGACTGCACGGCGGATTTTCTTTTGAAAGGCCTTGCAGCCAGGGTGCTTTACATTCCCTTCAGACAGCGCCAGAGGAGCTGAAGCCCCTGGTCAAGGCTGTAAGCAAATGCAAACTGCGTTGTATGCAATTGCGAAATATCGGCTGCTGAATATCTGATGTCGCCTGCGCGGGGCTCCTGAAATTCAACGTCACAGTCAACGCCGACAAGTTTCATGATTTTGCGTGCGAGTTCCGCCACCGTAGTCTGCTTTCCATAGCCTAGGTTAAACACCGTTCCCCGGACAGCTCCGCTCTCAGCCAGAAAGACAAGTGCATTGGCGACGTCCCCGACATAGATGAAGTCGCGGGTCTGCTGCCCGTCGCCGTATATGACCAGTGGTTCGCGCTCGCCGTTGCGGCAGGCCAGAGCCCTGTCGAAAAAAATCGAGATTACGCCCGAATAGGGCGATGATGGATCCTGCCGCTCGCCGAACACATTGAAAAACCTGCAAGCGACAAAAGGCAGATTGAAAGCATCGTTGTAAATTCTCAGATAGTGCTCGGCCATAAGTTTGTCAGCCCCGTAGGTGCTGACAGGCTGAGTGGCCGCCGTTTCTGGAACCGGCACGGTTTTAGTATCTCCGTACACGGCCGAGGAGCTGGCAAAAATGAATTTTTTTAGCGCACTACCCCGGAAGGTTTCCATCAAAAGCAGGGTGCCGTCAAAATTAACCGCATGCGCGCGCGCGGGCTCCGCCATGGCCTGCGGAACCGAGACAAGCGCTGCCAGATGAAACACATAATCAATGTCCGGATGCGCCCCGGCAATCTGATGCAGTATCTGCCGATCGGTTATGTCGCCTTCGACAAATTGAAGCCCCGTCTGCCCGGCCGGCAGGTTCTCTTTTTTGCCCGTCGAAAGATTATCAAGCACAATAACCTCATGGCCATGCGCAAGGCAGGTTTCCACAAGGTGCGAGCCGATAAATCCCGCTCCGCCGGTGACAAGAGATTTCGTCATACGTCAACGTCTCAGCCCGTACAGTTTTTTAAAGATATAGCCGATTTTTCAGTTGCGTACAACAGCGAAAAATTTTTTGGTTCTCCATCGGGATTGATTTTTTAAAGCGCGTGATTTCGATGCCGATCCCCATAGCGGCAAAAATCATGCTTTCCCCAGCCTGCCCTTTACATGCGGGAAGGGTATACATTCCCGGCCCCTGCTTCAAAAATACAATAGTCCCTGATATGCAATTATGCTAGACTGGCAGTGAAACAAAGAACACGGCACGGAAAAATTCTACGGATTCCCGCTCGACCGCACCTGCTGCCTAACATTTACTAAAGGACACATCATGCGAGACATTCCTTTTCATAAACCGTCCATCGGAGAAGATGAGCTGCAGGAAGTGCGCGATACACTGGAAAACGGCTGGCTCACCATGGGGCCGAAAACCATTAAGTTCGAGGAGGCCTTCAGGAAAAAAGTCCATGCGCGCCATGCCATTTCCATGAACTCCTGCACTGCGGCACTGCATCTCGCCCTCAAGGTAATCGATCTCCAGGAAAACGACGAGGTTATTATCCCCTCCATTACTTTTGCCGCCACTGGCGAGGTGGTGCGTTATTTTAATGCCCGGCCCGTGATTGTCGATGTCAACCGCGATACGCATAACATCATGGTCGACCTGATAGAGAGAAACATTACAAAAAAGACCCGTGCCATCATTCCCGTTCACTTCGGCGGCCAGCCATGCGACATGGATGAAATCAATGCGCTTGCAAAAAGCAGGCGTCTGTTCGTTATAGAAGACGCGGCACACTGCTTCCCGTCATTTTACAAGGGAACGCCTATTGGGACGCTTAGCGATATTACCGCATTCAGTTTTTATGCCACGAAAACACTTGCTATGGGCGAGGGGGGGCTCGCCACAACGGAAAATGAAGAGTTCGCCGAACAAATGCGCATACTGCGCCTTCACGGCATCAGCAAGGATGCCTGGAAGCGCTATTCCAAGCGGGGGAACTGGTATTACGAGGTCACCGATGTCGGCTATAAATACAACATGACAGACATACAGGCCGCTCTCGGGCTTGCGCAGCTGCGCAAAGGCGAGGCAATGTGGAAAAAACGCTGCGACATTGCGGAGCGTTACTCACAGGGGTTCATGTGGAACGATTACGTTATGCCCCCGACGGTCCGCGACTATGTAAAAAGCTCTTGGCACCTTTATGTCATAAAGCTCCGGCTTGAGGCCCTTAACATCAAGCGGGATGAATTTATGAACAAGCTGCAAAAAAAAGGCATCGGGGTTTCGGTGCATTTCATTCCCATGCACCGCCATCCGGTGTATCGTGCGCTCTATAAGTACAATACGGCTGAATTCGCAAATTCCGAATGGCTGTATGCGCGCTCAATTTCGCTGCCTATTTATCCCGACATGAGCACGGATGATGTTGACTATGTCATAGAAACGGTCAACTCTCTATGTCAGAAACACGCAATGCGCCAGGCCGACCGTATTACGATTCCACTTGCCTCTCCCGACCTCACTGAAAAATCCCGCGAGCTAGTGATGGAAGTTATGCGATCCAACAGTTTGAGCTTCGGCCCGAAGCTTGGCGAGTTCGAAAAGGCCGGGGCTTCCTATGCCGGCAGAAAGTATGGCATCGCGGTTAACAGCGGGACAAGCGCACTGCACCTGATCATTAAAACGCTGGGCATTGCCGACGGCGACCAGGTCATAACCACGCCGTTCAGCTTTATAGCCTCGGCAAACTGCATGCTCTTTGAACGGGCACAACCCCTGTTCGTTGATATTAATCCTGACGACCTGAACTTTTCACCCGCCCTGATCGAGGCTGAGCTGAAGCGTGACAGAAAAAAACGCATCAAGGCCATTATGGCGGTTGATATTTTCGCCCATCCTGTTGACTGGGATGCGCTCTATGATCTGGCGGAAAAATACAATGTAAGACTTATTGAAGACAGCTCTGAAGCGCTCGGCTCGCTGTACCGCAGTCCGGACGATCGCCCCTTAAGGCGCTGGAAAAAATTCGTGAAGGCCGGTTCTTTCGGAGATGCTTCGGTTTTCGCTTTTTATCCCAATAAACAGATCACAACCGGCGAGGGCGGCCTCATTCTGACCGACGACAAAAAAATTGCCGACATGTGCCGCAGCCTTCGGAATCAAGGCAGATCCGTTGAGAGCGAAGACTGGTTCGGGCACGCCCGGCTCGGCTATAACTACCGCATCAGCGACATAAACTGCGCGATGGGCCTATCACAGCTCGGGCGGATTGATGAAATCATCCAACGGCGCCAGGCCGTCGCAAACGCTTATTCCGAACGGCTCAAAAGCCTGAATTTTATTCTGCCGCCGTTTTGTGCACGGAATGTAGAACTGGGATGGTTTGTTTACGTCGTTCGCCTGTCAAAAGATTTCAAGCGGAAAGACCGTGACAAAATTATGAGGCTTCTCCGGGAAAAAGGCGTTGCCTGCAGCAACTATTTCGCCCCGATTCATCTGCAGCCTTTTTACCGTAAAATGTTTGGCTTTAAACCGGGTGATTATCCGGTAACCGAGGATATTGCCGGACGGACCCTTGCGCTGCCGTTTTTCAATACCCTCACAGATGAACAGATCGACTACGTTGTCGATTCGCTTAAAAGCGTTGTTAAAAAAATCTAACTACGCCTAGAAGAATGCGCGCCCGTGCACCAGGGGCAGGCCGCGGAATTCCAGAAAAGGCGCGCGATGTTTTCTATTTAACTGGCATGCGCGCCGCCTGCGCCGCGACAATCACCTCTTCCTCAAGATGAATGCCAAAGGTCTCAAACACGCGCGTGCGGCCTGTTCGCATCAGCGAAAGAACATCCGAGCTTGTAGCACCGCCGGTATTCAAAATCCAGTTGGCATGCTCACGGGCCACCATTGCCCCGCCCAAATGCATCCCCCGCATGCCGACCTGCTCAAGGTACCATCCGGCAGCGCGCGCCGGAGCGGGAGGATTTTTAAATGTTGAGCCGAACGTGCGGTAGCAGCGCGGCTGTGCGGCATGGCGCCTTTTCAAAAGCGCACGCAAGGCCGCAAGCGTTTCGTGTGCCGGAAGAATGTTCGCTGGCAGCCGAAAAACAGCCTCCAGAATGATCAGCGGCCGCCCTGCGAGGCAGGATGTGCGATAGGCAAAACCAATTTCGTCTTTTTCGATGATAACGGTTTCACCCGTAGCCGGATCAAGCGCGCGCAAGCGTAGAAAATCCTTCTCGATTGCCTCTCTGCTGTCGATACCTGCGTTCATGCGCACAGCACCGCCCACGCTGCCGGGTATAACCCCCATGTAGGTAAATTCCGGATATCCGCCCCGCGCCAGCAGCAGGCCGAGACCCATCAGCGAAGCACCGCCGCCGGCCCTGACAATGCCGTGCCGGACATCAAGCTCGATTGATCGGAGTTCACCGGCCAACTTTAACATGCAGCCCTGAAACCCCTCATCCGGCACCAGGAGATTTGAGCCTTTGCCGATTACCATAAGGGGCCAGCCTTTTTGGCTGCACATCGTGACAACATTGCGTACATCCTCAGCACTGCGCGCCAGTGCCAGCAGCGCGGCAGGTCCGCCGGTGCCGATACGGGTGTGGCGTCCCAACGGTTCATTAAACTGTAATCCGGCACGGCAGCGCATTAATCTGACGCTCTTTCGGGGTGTGCGGTTTTTTCCTGGCGTAATACCGTTTTGTTTATGTTAGAATAATTTCTACAATTGTAAAGACAAGATTTAAAGAGTCCTGTACGGGAGAGCGCACATGGTCCAGAAATCTTTGAATATACTATTTACCAGCGCGGGCCGGCGCGTGGCGCTGATACGCCATTTTAAAAAAACGCTTTCCAGCCTGAACATTGACGGACACCTGCTTGGGGTTGATGTGTCTGCGGATGCGCCAGCGCTGCACGAACTCGACGATGCGCGCCTGATCTGCCGCATTGATGACCCCCGGTATATTGAAAGCCTTATTGAGCTGTGCATCAGCGAGAAAGTAGACATGCTGTTTCCGCTGATTGATACCGATTTAATGAAGCTCTCCCTGGCCCGGCCCGAATTTGCCCGCGTGGGAACAAACGCGGTGGTATGTGACCCCGAACTGATAGAGGCGACAGCAAACAAATATAAAACGTATGATTTGTTCAAGCGCTTCGGCATCGACACTCCGACGGTTTTCGAGCTTACGGAAAGATGTGAGGATTCATATCGCTACCCGCTTTTCATGAAACCTCTTGACGGCAGCGCCAGCAAAAGCATTTTTAAAATCAACAGCAGGAAGGAACTGTTTTTTTTCCGGGAATATGTTGAGCGGCCGATTCTGCAGGAATACATTTCCGGCCGGGAGTTTACTCTTGATATGCTTTTTGACTTTGACGGCGCCGTGCGCTGCATTGTGCCCCGCCGCCGCATAGAAGTGCGCGCGGGCGAGGTAAGCAAAAGCGTTATCGATCTGGATCCGGCGGTGATGGATGCGGGCTGGAGGCTGGGTGAAAAGCTGCGGGGCGCACGCGGGGTTGTCAATGTACAGTGCATCCGTACCGCAGAGGGCCGTGTATCATTTATCGAAATCAATCCCCGGTTCGGCGGCGGCACACCGCTGTCTCTGTATGCGGGCGCTGATTTTCCGCGCTGGCTGCTCCAGATGGCGCTCGGCGATGATCCCGGCGACATACGCTCCGCGTTTACACCGGGCGTGTATATGCTTCGATTTGATGATGCTGTTTTTCTGCCGGACCTGCCGGCACTCAAAAAAGTTCAATCCTGACCTGAACTTGAGGTGAGGGGTCTTTTCGTGGAGCCTCTTCAACCCGACACATATCTTCCTGATCCTCTGCGGGCAGTGCGGGTCATCGTTTTTGATCTGGATGACACGCTGTACCCTGAACACCGGTATGTTCTCAGCGGGTTCAGGGCTGTCAGCGCATTTCTCCAGGATCAGGGCATTGCAGGGCAGGATGTTTCTCCGGCCATGTGGTCGCTGTTTGTTGCCGGACAGCGCGGCTCTGTTTTCAATCGTGTGCTTGAAGACTGCGGGATTGCCCCGGCAAAGGATTTAATTGATACACTCATTGATGTCTACCGTTCCCATCGGCCGGATATCGAACTGTATCCTGATGCCCGCGCCGTACTGGATTATTTTCACCTCCGCCGGCCGCTTGCGCTTTTAACGGACGGCTATGTTCAGACTCAAACAGCCAAAATCGCCGCGCTCAGCATTGCCCGCTATTTCGACGCCGTTATGTTAACTGATGAGCTGGGCCGCAGCTGCTGGAAGCCAAGTCCAGCGGGTTTTGAACGAATCATGCTGACCCTGGGCGGCACTCCGGACGGGTACGTGTACATCGCCGATAATCCGCTCAAGGATTTCGCCGCTCCGCGCAGGCTTGGCTGGCACACCGTTTGGGTACACAGGCCTGAAGGGGTATACTCCGGCGCGAGCGCACCTGATGGCAGCTTTGAGCCCTCCGTTACCGTTGAGGATCTCTATCAGGCGGCCCGCCTGATAGATGCCGGATTTATTTCACACTGAGAACTCGCCGGGGCAGGCGATCATTCCTGCGAGGCTTTTGCCAGGGTGAGCCTGGGGAGGGTCTTTTTTTCAAAGCGTTTTAAATCAAGAATATTTTCCGGAACCATTTCGCACATTATCTTGAACAGGGTTTGATCCGCGGGATGCTCGCTGGACAGCAGCTTTTCGAGCTCCTGCACCTGAATGGTATAATGCAGATGGTTGAAATCGGTTCTATCCAGACGGCGGATTTTTTCATGCGCTGTCGGAAAAATATCTTCGCCTTCCCAGTACAGCTCCTCGTGCAGTTTTTCGCCTTCGCGCAAACCGATATAATTTATGGCAATATCCTTGCCGGGCTTCAGGCCGGAGAGCTCGATCAAACTTTTTGCAAGATCGGCAATACGCGCAGGCTTTCCCATATCAAGCAGAAAAATTTCACCGCCATTGCCGAGCGATCCTGCCAGCAGCACCAGATGCACGGCTTCGGGAATGGTCATTAAAAAGCGGGTAACATCCGGATGCGTTACAGTAACGGGGCCGCCCTCGGCGATCTGCTTTTTAAACAGCGGTATAACGCTGCCGCTGCTGCCGATCACATTGCCGAAGCGGACCGAGATGAATTGCGTCGGGGCAGCGCTGTATGTTTGCAGAAGCTTTTCGGTCATGCGCTTGGAGGTTCCCATGACACTCGAAGGGTTGACGGCTTTGTCCGTGGAGATGAAAACAAACTTTGGCACTTCGAATTGCACCGCAAGCTCGGAAATGGCTTTTGTGCCGATCAGGTTGTTGCGCAGGGCCTCGGACGGCTGGTTTTCCATGAGCGGCACATGTTTGTAGGCGGCGGCATGATAGATACAGTCAGGCTGGTAGGTCGTAAGCAAATGGGCGAATTTGTCCCGGTTAAGAATATCGCCGATTATCGAAAGGAGCCTCAGCTCGGGATGTTTTTTTCTCAGTTCGTTGTCAATATAGAAAAGATGACTTTCATCGCGTTCATACATCACAAGACAGGCGGGCTTAAAGCGCGCAATCTGACGGCAGAGCTCAGAGCCGATAGAGCCGCCGGCGCCGGTAACGAAAATGCACTTGCCTTCGATTTCCCCCTGCAGGCGCCCCTTTTCGTTTTCAAATGAAACCTTGGGCCTTCCAAGGAGCTCTTCGGGGTGCACATCGCGCATGCTGGTGATAAATGTCCGGCCGGAGATGATGTTTGAAATACCCGGCATAGTCCTGTAGGCAACCCCGGCGCTTTCGCAGATATCCAGAATTTTCCGTATCTGATGATAGGGGGCCGATGGTATTGCAATCAGAACTTCATCCACCTTGTAGCTGCGCACCAGTGCGGGAATATCTTCGTGTGTGCCGAGCACGGCCAGGTTTTTTATTCTAAATCCCTTTTTGCCGATGTCATCATCCGCAAAGCCGACCGGAATAAGGTTAAGAACCGGACTGTTTTTTATTTCCTTCAAAACAGTAACTCCGGTGTTGCCGGCACCCATGATAAGCACACGCTTGGCCCCGGTTTTTGCCCGGCGGCGTTCTATATACTGCCGCAGGAAGCGGGCAGCCATGCGTATGCCGCAGAGGGACAAAAACATAAGCACGGGGTCGACGATAAGAACGGATCGGGGGAATCCTTCAAAACCGAAAATAAAAAGTATGCAGGCGATAAACAGCAGGCTACTGAAAACAACCGCAGTGCCGATCTTGACAATGTCTTCAAAATCAACATAGCGCCACCAGCCGCTGAACAGGTCGATATAATAGAAAAAGACAAGCCGGCAGACAATTAACAGGGGCACGGTTTTCAGGTATATATCATCCCATAATTCCGGGTATGCGAAATCAAAACGAAGCAGGAAGGCGCAATAATAAGCCAGCGGAATCAGCAGGGTTTGGCCTGCTATGATAAAAAACCGGCGAAAGGGCAACGTAAAATCTTTCGTGGCTGCTTCCGTTTCCATATTATAATCTTTTATAAATTGTATTGTTAATCTGTTAAATCGTATCTAATAATAAGCCTGTTGTCAAACACAATATCAAAAAAATCGGACTATTAATTAATGTATTAAGAACATTTTCCTAACTACCGTAGATCCATTGTCGTTTTCGAAGGAGCAATGCAACTGAGAAGACATAAACAAAACCAGGTCAAAAACAAGATTTCGCCCTGCGGCCGAAATGAAGACGGCAATAAAAAGAGTTAGTAAAAAGGGAAATACCTAATTAATAATTGCATATAAAATATATATTTTTATACAAAAAATCATAAAAGCCTCAGCCGAAGCTCCTTCTTCAGTTGCCTTCAAGCATAGAGCTGTCCTGAACAGCATCAATAATTGCTCTGGTCAGGCGCTGCAGATCCCTGGGCTCAATCACATAGGGCGGCATCAGGTATACGAGGCGGCCGAAGGGGCGAATCCATACACCCTGCTCAACAAAACGCTGCTGTATTCTCTCCATAGTGACCGGACGGGTCAGCTCAACCACCCCGATGGCGCCCAGTACGCGCACATCGGCAACGTGGGCAAACCCGGCAGCAGGTGCAAGTTCGGCGCTCAACTGCCGCTCGATCGCGCTGACGCGTTCACGCCAGGGGCTTGCTGTCAGCTTGTCAATGCTTGCGCAGGCAATACTGCATCCAAGCGGATTTGCCATGAACGTCGGGCCGTGCATAAAAAGGCCGGGGTCCCCGTTTGAAATCGTGCCGGCGACACGTTCTGTCGTTATGGCTGCCGCCAAGCTCATATACCCGCCGGTCAGGGCCTTGCCGATGCACATGATGTCCGGGGCGATGCCTGCATGCTCACAGGCAAACATGCGTCCCGTGCGGCCGAATCCGGTTGCGATTTCATCCAAAATCAGCAGCACGCCGAAGCGGGTGCACAGCTCCCGTACAGCCCTCAGATAGTGCGCCGAATAAAAATACATGCCGCCCGCGCCCTGCGCGATCGGCTCCATGATGACCGCGGCGATTGTATGCTGGTTGCGCGCGAGCAGATCTTCAAACGGGGCCAGATCCTGCGGGCGGCAGGGCGAGCCGAAGCGGCACCCGGGCCGCGGGGCGAAATAATACGCGGGCAGCACTCCTGAAAATATGCCGTGCATGCCGGTTTCAGGATCACAGACCGACATGGCATGAAAGGTATCGCCGTGATAGCCGCCCCGGATGGTAAGAAACTGTTTGCGCGCGGGCAGCCCGGCCGCATGCCAGAACTGCAGGGCCATTTTCATGGCAACTTCAACGGCGACCGAACCGGAATCACACAGGAAAATTTTATCAAGCCCTGCAGGCAGGAGCCCCAGCAGCCTTTCGGCCAGCGCAATGGCCGGCTCATGCGTAATCCCGCCGAACATAACATGCGCCATGCGCCCCAGCTGCTCTGCAGCTGCAGCATTGAGCTCGGGTACATTATAGCCGTGGATGCAGGACCACCAGGATGACATGCCGTCAATAAGCTCGCGCCCGTCCTGCAAAGTAATGCGCACCCCATCGGCAGAGGCGGCCGGATATACGGGCAGCGGCGCACTCATTGATGTGTAGGGGTGCCACAGGTGCTCATGGTCGATGACAGTCCTGTTTGGCATACAGCGTTTTGGCATTATACAAAGGTTCTCTTGTATTCTCGCGTACACACGGGATCAGGGACGTATGCCTGCGTTGCGATCGCGTACCACAGCTACGCTCAACGATCCAGCACACCAGCAGCAGCAATACTGCCGCCAGCAGCTGATAGACGCCTTCGACAGAGCCGGTTTTTTTGACGAGCGCGATCGCTGCAACAGCCGGCGCACGGCTGATGCGCCCAACTTTTTATTCAACCATCCCAGAACTACCGGATGATAGATTCCGGGGAAAATTCCGGCGCCGCCGTAAAACAACATCATCAGCGGACGCGGGCGCGGGAAACGCCGGCATGTTGCAATGCGCATAACAGGGCTGCGTTACAATGCGGCGTTGCCGGGTATTCATTGCACCACGAATGCGTGTGCTGAACTGATACCGATTCAATACCTGCCGCCGGCCCGCAAGAATACCACAAAGCTCGCGCTCTGGACAAAAATAAGTTGCTGTGTGCCGTCTTTTCCGGGTATTACTTTTTTTAGACGAGAAAAGAAAGCTGATGTCTGCTTTGATTTAAAAAGTTGTGGGTGCCGCATCCCGTTCGCATGACAGGGCACGGCTTCGGCTGCCAAAGCACAACAGGCCGAGATTTAATGCTTTGCCGCAAGGTGCAGGGCGTATTTCCATTTGACATGTCCGGGGCCTTACCATATACTTCCATTTCATTTTTTAAGCGTATTTAATTAATATTGTTTGAAATACTATTTTTTTACTGCGTGCGATGCAAACACCCGTAGCTGTCCTGATTTCAGGCTCAGGCTCGAACCTGCAGTCGATTATTGACCAGACCGAGACGGGCAGCCTGCCGGTCAGGATCTGCTGCGTTATATCGAACAGGCCTGATGCGTTCGGGCTTGAGCGCGCCCGCAAACACGGTATCGAGGCCGTATGCATTCCGTCAAAAGGCAAGACGCGCGAGGAGCACGAACGCGAAGTCGTTGCCGTGCTTGACAGCCGCGGCGTCCAGCTGGTTGTGCTGGCAGGCTATATGCGCCTTCTGGGCCACGAGTTGCTTGAGCGCTACCGGGGGCGGGTCATCAACATTCACCCCGCGCTTCTGCCGAGCTTTCCTGGCACGCACGGCTATGAAGACGCCTGGAATTACGGGGTGAAGGTCAGCGGCTGCACCGTGCATTTCGTTGACGAGGGCTGCGACACGGGCCCGATTATTTTGCAGGCGGCTAACCCGATCGAGCCCGATGACACCCTGGAGACCTTCCGGCAGCGGGGCCTCAAAATCGAGCACCAGGCCCTGCCCGAGGCCATCCGGCTGTACTGCACGGGCAGGCTGCGCATCGAAGGCCGCCGGGTGATTGTCGAACCTGACAGGAGCGCAGAATGTACCGGCTGAAGATAATCGATTCCTTTTCCGCGGCGCATCAGCTGCACGGCTATGCGGGCAATTGCGAGGCCCTGCACGGCCATAACTGGAAGGTTGAAGTGCAGGTGCGCGGCGAAAAGGTGAATGATATCGGCATTGTGTTTGATTTCAAGGACCTGAAGCTCCTGACCAAACGCGTGCTGGACAGCTTTGACCACGGCATGCTCAATGAGCACGAGGCCTTTCAGGGCTGCAATCCCAGTTCCGAGTTGATCGCACGCTACGTGTACCGGGAAATCGCGCGCGGGCTGCCCGGTGGTGTTGCCATGGAATCGGTCACCGTGTGGGAATCCGACAATGCCGCGGCGACCTACGGTGAGCCGTGAATGGCGGCAATGAACGTTCAGAAAAATGTCCCCTGTGCGGGCAATGATGGAGGTATATGCCATGAACAGTCTTTTTGAAACCCTGCAGGCCATGCCCTATCCGGGCAGGGTCGTGATTGCCGGTGCGCTTTTCGGCGGCCAGCAATGCGTGCTGTACGCCATAACCGGCCGCAGCCCTTCAAGCCAGGCGCGCCGGCTTGAGATCGACGCGATGGAGCAGAAGATCTTCGTGCGGCCAACGGATGAAGAGACACTCAGGACCGGCAATCCCGACTTGCTGGTATATGAGGCGATCATGTGCGGGAGCGCGGGCCTTGCGGTTTCAAACGGCAAGCAGACCACGGATGTGTTCGCCGCGCTGCGCGCCGGCGCCCATGCCGCGCAGGTGCTGCACACTGGCCTTGTCGGCTGGGAATATGAGCCTGACGAGCCCAACTGGACGCCGCGCATCAGCGGCTGCATCGCGGACAGGGGGGCCTTGAGCATTTTGAAGCGTGCCGACAATGGCGGCGTTATCAGAAACACCTTTGAGTTCCCCCTGATTGCAGGTCAGGGCCGCATGGTTGCTACCTACACCGGCGTGAACGCCAATCCGCTGCCCTCTTTTGCAGGCGAGCCCCGTGTGCTTGCGCTGCCGTTTGCGGGCGCGCAGGAGGCTGCCGAGGCTCTTTTTCAGGCCCTGGCCCCGGCCGCGGGATCGTCTGATTACCGGGTTGCAGCCGCGGCCGCTGTGAAGTCCCACAGCGGAGCTGTCAGCCTGTACGTAAAAAACCGTCATGCAGAATAAGGAGTTGTCATGCCGACCGATGTTTCCTCGTTTAAGGATGTGTACAAGACCGCGATTGAGAGCAATTTTCCCGAAGAGGCCACCCTTATTCTGGGCGACCAGCAGCTGGCGTTCAAGGCTGTCGCGACCCCGCTGCGCTACGGCACTAATCCGCATCAGCCCTTTACCGCATTTGCTCCCGTGAACAGCAGCGCACTCAGCGTCGGTAACCTCGATATGCTCAAAGGCGGCAAAGCCGGGCTGTCGCTCACAAATCTGCAGGACATGAGCCAGGCCCTGAACACGCTGAAATTTTTCCAGCGGCCGGCCTGCGTGGTGATGAAGCATGTGAACCCCTGCGGGTTCAAGGTGCAGACCGGCGCGGAGCCGCTTGAAGAGATTTACCGCATTGCCCGCGACTGCGATGCGCGCAGCGCTTTCGGCGGCATCGTCGGCTTTAACACCGAGGTTGACGGACCAACCGCCGAGGCGATTATGGAGACCTTTATTGAGGGCGTGATCGCGCCAGCGTTTTCAGCCGGAGCCCTTGAGGTGCTGCGGCGCAATGAGGGGACCAGGAAGCGCAACAACGCCATCCGCGTTGCCCGTGCCGACAATCTGGATACACTGCCGAAATTCATCGGCGATGACATCGCGGGGCTGTTCAATATCCGCAACCTTGTAGACGGAACCCTCACGTTCGAGATCCCCTATCTGACCCGTATCCGGGGGGCGGCCGATCTGATCCTCGACCCGATGATACCCAACAGCGATCCGGAGAAAAACAATGGCAAGGACTACGTGGTCGGCCGGCAGCCCACGGCGCAGGAAATTGAAGATTGCCTGACCGCCTGGTACATCAACATCAACGTGCGTTCCAACGGCATCGTGTTTGTCAAGAACGGGGCCGCTGTCGCAGTGGGCACCGGCGAGCAGGAGCGCATCGGGGCGGTCGAGCAGGCCATCGACAAGGCGGTCAAGAAGGGCCATGACCTGAAGGGTTCTGTCATGTCATCGGATGCGTTTTTTCCGCAGCGCGACTGCATCGACACCATTGCCGCCCTCGGGGTGCGCGCGGTTATCTGGCCGGCCGGCTCGCTCAATGACGCCGCTGTCATTGAGGCCGCAGCCGAACACGATATAGCCCTGATTGCGACGCTTGAGCGCTGCTTCCTGCATATTTAAAGTTCCGCGCAGCCGTATCTGCCCGGTAAACGCGCTGGTGACGGCGGCAAAGCCGGCCACTGCACGCAAGGAGGCGTTCCGTGAAACATCCTGTTCTGCAGCTTATCTGCGCGGCGGCCGCTGTTGTTCTGAGCAACTCCCCGGCTGCCGCTGAAGACTATCAGCATCCTGAAACCAGAAAGCTCGTGACCTTTGTGCGCGACGCAGCCGCGCTGGTTTCACAGCGGGGCGAAGCGGCCTTCGCTCTTTTTAAGAAGCCATCGGGCCGCTGGCGCGCTGATGGCCGCTATGTTTTTGTTCTGGATACGGCCGGCAACAGGTATGTGTATCCGCCCGACCCGGAGCACGAGCGCCTGAACGTTTTTGACCAGACCGACCTGAACGGCAGGCCGCTTGGCGCGATTTTTACGCGGCCGGTCGCGCCCCCCCGCACCGAAGGCTGGGCGCATTACCTGTGGAACCGGCCCGATGACGCCCACCCCATGTGGAAAACAACCTATCTGGTGCGCACGCGCGCGCCTTCCGGCACGGAGTACATCATCGGCAGCGGAGACCATACCATGCGCATGGAAAAGGCCTTCATTGTTGACATGGTCGATGAAGCCGTCGCCATGCTTGAAAAGCGGGGCCGGCAGGGCTTCGGATTACTGCGTGACCGTAAAGGCGACTATTATTTTAATGAGACCTATGTTTTTGTTACGTCGTTTGAAGGACGCGAGGTTGTCAACCCGGCTTTTCCCATGCTTGAGGGCCGCTCCGTGATCAACGCGGTAGACGCACGCGGCAAGGCGTTTGTGCGCGAGTATTTGGGAGCTCTGCGCGTGCGCGACAGCGCCTGGGTCTCCTATCAGTGGCCCAAGCCGGGCGAAACCCTGCCCGCCCAAAAGGAAGTCTATGTTAAAAAGGCCGTTATTGAAGGGCAGCCCTGTGCAGTGGGATCGGGGGTGTACACGGACTGGCTGAAAAGCCGGTAGCCCATAGCGGGTGGGGCGCTGATCATGTCAAGAAAAGGCATCATTACAGCGGTTTTTGCCCTTGCCCTTGCCCTGCGCCTGTGGGGAATATGGTTCGGCCTGCCGGGCATTGACCACGGCGATGAGAGCGAAGTCGTCAACCACGCCCTGCGCTTCGGCAGCGGAGACTTGAATCCCCACCGGTTTCAATACGGGTCTTTTTTTCAGTACATCCTTTTCACGCTTTACGGGCTGTACTTTACGGCCGGATACCTCGCCGGCGCATTTCCCACCGTGCAGTCCTTCGCGATAGCATTTGTCAGGGACCCTTCGGCATTTTACCTCATCGCGCGCTGCCTGTCGGCCCTGTTCGGCGCTTTGACCGTTATTGTCACCTATCGCATGGGATGCCGCCTGCGGGGTCCGGCCGCCGGCACGGGGGCGGCCCTGCTCATGGCCGTCTGCTTCGAGCATGCCGTGCATTCGCATTACGCAACGGTGGACGTTTTTCTCACCCTGCTGTTCACGTGTGCGCTGTACCGGAGCCTGCTGGTCGTCGAGAACCCCTCATACAAAAATATCCTGATTGCTGGCCTGGCCGCCGGATTGAGCATGGCTGTGAAGTTTAACGGAGCTTTTGCTGCCATAGCGGTCGTGCTGGCCGCATATGCCGGACAACAGGGCCTCTCCGCGGCACAGCGTTTCTTCAGCGCCCGGATGCTTGCCGCCCTGTGCGTGATACCGCTGGGACATTTTCTGGCGAGCCCCTTTTTTTACATCAGTCTGCCGGCGGCGCTTGAAGAAATACGGCAGCTGCGGGCCATGCACGCATCCGAGACATTTACGCTGCTGCGCTATTTGAAAGGCCTGGCGACCGGGCAATTCGGCATACCGGCGGGCGCGCTGTGCCTGGCCGGTTTCTGCAGGCTCATGGTGGTGCGGGACAACCGGGTGCGGATCCTGCTGGTGACAACGGCAGCGCTTTTGCTGTTCATTTCCCTGCACGCCTACACCGATCCGCGCTATATTTTCCAAGTGTTTCCTGTTTTCGCGGTTGCGGGAGCGGTTCTGATCACGGAGATCATTGCGCCGGTAAAAAGCAGGGTGCTGGTTGCGCTGATATGGGCAGCTCTTCTGGCGCATCCCCTGTATCGGACGGCCGCGTGGGACATGGATCACTCACGGCGCAGTGCCACGCTTCAGGCCAAAGACTGGATTGAAGAGAACATCCCGGTAAACGCCAAGGTCCTGATCGACAATGCGGGCAACAAGGGACCCAAGCTTGAAACCTCGCCGGAGCATCTGCGCGCCCAGTATGAGCGTGCCAGGCGCCATGGGCTGCTGAAGGCGGACTACCTGGCGCTGAAGATGGAGGTCGAGCCCCGGATATATTACCGCCTGTACGAAGTGGCCGATCCCGCCGGCTCAAGGGACGATGATTACAGAAATTTTTGCCTGTGGGCCGACCTTGAGGAGATCGGCCATCCGCCGGACTATTATCGATCAAAAGGCTTTGAGTACATTGTTGTCACCAAGCGGCTGTTCGCCGCGATGGCACAGGAAGGTTTTGTGCTTCTCAAGGAGTTCCGGCAGGGGAAAAAGGCAATCCGGGTGTATAGGGTGGCCGGGCCGTAGGCGGCGTTTCCGGGCGACGGCGGCCCGTTCCCGGGTTGTTGAAAGCCGCTGCCTGTGATAGAGTGGCATTTATGAGCATGCAGTACAGCGATACGCACGCCGGCGTTCCCGTTTCCGTGGCTGCGCCGGGCGCAGTTTTTGGCACGTTAAGGCCGGTCATTGTGTGGCTGGCGGTGATGTTTCTTTTCGCGGCCCTGGGGCAGGCAAGCGCCGCAGAGCTCGGCAGGGTTCGTTCGGTTTCACACAGCGTTGACGGACCAGACGAAAAAGTAACCATTGCGCTCAGCGCTCGGGCAGCTTTCAAAGTCAACGTGCTGGATCGCAATCCCTCGGTCGGCATGCCCTGGCGTCTCTATGTCGATATTGGCAATACGGCTTTTTCCCCGGGCGTCAACAGAAACATCCGTCCGCAGGATGCCTGCGTGCGTGCCGTGCGCTCGGCTCTGAATGATCCGCGCACCGTCCGGGTTGTACTGGAATTTAACTATGCGCCCGCTGCGGGGGACTACACGGTCGTTCAGCATGACAGCCCGCCTTCTCTGGATATCATTGTGCATGCGGAAAAAATACGCGTGCGCCTGGGCGAAAGCCCGGTTCCGTCTGTGAGCGAACCCCTTGCGCAGCCTTCTGCCCGGCAGGAGCCGCCGGCAGCCCCGGCGCCGCCTGCGGTCGAAGCGCAACCACCCCGGCAGCCGTCCGGCCAGGCCGCTGCAAGGGAAAAGCAGGCCCAGGCTGCCGGGCCCCGCACATACGTGATTGCGATTGACGCGGGGCACGGCGGCCGTGATCCGGGCGCGCTAGGTCATGGCGGGCTTAAGGAAAAGCACATCTGCCTTGCCATCGCCCTGGAGCTGAAAAAAACGTTGGACAGGAAGGCGGGCTACACGACCCTTATGACCCGCACATCTGACAGTTTCGTGTCACTGCCGGATCGCGCCCGGATAGCAGCCGAGGGCCGGGCCGACCTGCTGATTTCTATTCACGGTAATTCGCATGTTGATGCGCGCGTTGACGGCATCGAGACATACTACCTCAATTTTTCATCGGATGCCGAAGCGCGCCGGGTTGCCGCCCGTGAAAATTTCACAACCCCTGAGCAGATCGGCGATCTCGAAATGATTTTATTCGACCTGATACAGGGCGAGAAGACCAATATTTCAAGCCTGCTGGCCGGCCATGTGCACAACCGCCTCACCGCGGCCGTCACCGGCAGGTATAAAAAAATGCGCAACCTTGGGGTCAAGCATGCGCCCATGCGTGTTTTGATCGATGCCGAGATGCCCGGCATTCTGTTTGAGGCCGGATTTATCAGTAATCCGGAGGAGGTCAAGCGGCTGCAGACTCCCGCGCATCAGCAGTTGCTGGCAGAGGCGATCGCCGACGGCATCCACGATTTTTTCACCAGCAGCAAAACCGCCGCCTACCGACATCCGTAAGTATGGCCGGATGCGCCCGGCACATCCGCGGGCGCGCTCCGGTATTGACATGCGAACGCATATAGCCTATGTTTTTACAGAACAGCAGCACAGGCTTGCCGTATATATAACAGACCCCGGACGATACCTCTCCTGCAGTCGCGCTTTCCAAGAGGCCATACCATGAAACTGCCAAGAAAAACATACCGCTACCCGGCACTTGCACTGTTTTGCATTCTTGTTTTTTTTGCCGTGCGGGCATGCTCTCCGGAGCCCTCGGCACCGTTTATCACCGCGAAAGTGACGCGGGGCGACCTCACGGCGGCCATCAGCGCCACCGGCACGGTCGAGCCCGAGGAGGTGATCGACGTGGGCGCGCAGGTCGCGGGCCGCATCGTCAGCTTCGGCAAAGATAAAAACGGCAAAACCGTCGACTACGGCTCCGAGGTCGAAACCGGGACCGTGCTTGCGCAGATCGACGATGCCCTGTACAGCGCCGAAGCCGAGCAGGCGCGCGCCGGCTATGCCCGCGCCAGGGCCGACCTGGAGCAGCTGAAGGCAAAGCTGTACCAGGCCGAGCGCGACTGGGAACGGGCGCAAAAGCTCGGTCCCTCGGACGCCCTGTCGCAAACCGACTATGATGCGGCCAGGTCCGCCTGTGATGCTGCCAAAGCCGCCGTCGCTGTCGGCCAGGCCGCCATCGCTCAGGCCCAGGCCACGCTGCGCCGGGCCGAGCAGAACCTGGGCTACTGCACGATCAAATCGCCCGTCAAGGGGGTTATCATCGACCGCCGGGTCAATATCGGCCAGACCGTGGTTTCGAGCCTGAATGCTCCGAGCCTGTTCCTGCTTGCCAAGGACTTGAAGCGCATGCAGGTCTGGGTGTCGGTGAATGAGGCCGATATCGGCAGCATTTACCCGGGCCAGCCCGTGAGCTTCAGCCTGGATACCTATCCCGGGGAAGTGTTTGCCGGCGAGGTCGGCAAGATCCGCCTGAACGCGACCATGACGCAGAACGTCGTGACCTACACCGTCGAGGTCATCACCGATAATTCCGACGGCAGGCTGCTGCCCTATCTGACGGCCAATGCGCAGTTCGAGCTGTCGCGCAGCACCGGCGTGCTGTGCGTGCCGAATACCGCGCTGCGCTGGTTCCCCAAAGCCGGTCAGGTCGAAGACCGCTACCGGGACATCGTGGATGGCCGGCCGTCAGCAAACGGCGCCGGCCAGCACTCCGCCGCGCAGCAAAAACCGAAGACAAAGCCGGGCCTGCTCTGGACGCCGGACGGGAGCCGGGCAAAACCGCTGAAGGTGGCCATGGGGCCCAGCGACGGCACGCTTACGGAGGTGCAGGGCGAGGGCGTGAGCGAGGGCCTCGAGGTGATCACCGGAGAAGCGCAGGGGGCCGCTGGAGGCGAAGCGCGCAGCCCGTTCGCGCCGCCGCCCCTGGGCGGCAGCCAGAAAAAGTAACGCCCGGGAGCGCGCGGAAATATTTTTTGATCCGCGCGGTTCCGCCTCGCGCACGAGATGCAGACGATGAATGTCATCGAGCTTCACAATATCTGCAAGACCTACCACGTGGGGGAGCTTGACGTGCCGGTGCTCAAGGGCATTACGCTCGCTGTCGGCCGGGGCGAGCTGGTGGCGCTCACGGGAGCCTCGGGCTCCGGCAAAAGCACGCTGATGAATATCCTGGGATGCCTTGACCGGCCATCGAGCGGCAGGTACGTGCTGGATGGACAGGATATTTCCGGTCTGTCGGCCGACGACCGGGCGCATGTGCGCAATAACAAGATCGGGTTCGTGTTCCAGAATTTCAACCTGCTGCCGCGCACCAGCGCCCTCGAGAACGTGATTTTGCCGCTCACCTATGCCGCCGAGCACCTGACCGACCATCAGGCCACCGGCCGGGCGCTGCAGCTCATCGAGCGGGTGGGCCTTGCCGACCGGGCGCACCACGAACCCTCGCAGCTCTCCGGCGGCCAGCAGCAGCGCGTGGCAATAGCCCGGGCGCTGGTGAACCGGCCCTCGATACTGTTTGCCGACGAGCCCACGGGCAATCTTGATTCCCGCACCAGCCGGGAAGTGCTCTCCATGTTTGAGCAGCTCAACCGCGAAGAGGGCATCACGATTATCCTGGTGACCCATGACCAGGAGGTGGCCCGGCATGCCCGCCGCGCCATCCATATCAGCGACGGCGTGATCGTTGACGGCCAGTTCGGCCCGGGGGCCGCCCCATGATACCGTTCCGGATCCTGCGCACCATCCGCACGGCCCTGAAGGCGCTCAGACGCAATCCCATGCGGGCCGCCCTGACCGCGCTGGGCATCATCATCGGCGTTGCCGCGGTGATTATCATGATGGAGATCGGCAAGGGCTCCTCGGCGGCGATCCAGCGCACCATTGCCAGCATGGGCGCAAACAATCTGCTGATCCAGCCGGGCACGGCCGCAAGCGGCGGGGTGAGCTTTGGATCGGGATCGGTCATGACCCTGACGCCCGACGACGCCGAGGCCGTGCGCAGGGAATGCCCGGCCGTGCGCGCGGTGGCCCCCATGGTGCGGGCCCGCACGCAGGTCATTTACGGCAACCGCAACTGGGTTCCTTTTTTCATCTTCGGCACCACGCCCGATTACCTCGAGGTGCGCGAGTGGACCTCCCTGGCCGCGGGCGAGATGTTCACCGACAGCGACATACGCAATGCCAGCAAGGTGTGCGTGCTCGGACAGACGCTGGTCCGCGAGCTGTTCGCCGGCGCCTCGCCCATGGGCAAGGAGGTGCGGGTGCAGAACGTGTCGTTCAGGGTCATCGGGGTCCTGACCATGAAGGGCGCCAACATGATGGGCATGGACCAGGATGATATCCTGCTTGCGCCGTGGACCACGGTCAAGTACCGCGTGACCGGCACCTCGGCGCAGACCGCCAACCAGAGCACCAGCAGCGCATCGGGGCAGTCCTCCGGCGTGTCGCAGTCCGTGAATTCCCTGAGCAAGCTGTATCCGGGCCAGCCAAGCCTCTACCCCGTGCCCTCGGCCTCGCAGCAGGCCAATACGCCGCTGCCGGTCCGCTTCACCAATGTCGACCAGATCCTTACGGCTGCGCGGTCCGGTGCCGAGATACCCCTTGCCTTGCGCCAGATCACACAGGTCCTGCGCGAGCGCCACCGCCTGCGGCCGGGAGAGCCCGATGATTTCAATATCCGCGACATGACCGAAATGAGCACGACCATGTCCTCGGCTTCCAAGCTCATGGCCAACCTGCTGCTTTCCGTGGCGCTGATCTCGCTTGTCGTGGGCGGCGTCGGGATCATGAACATCATGCTCGTCTCTGTCACGGAGCGCACGCGCGAGATCGGCCTGCGCATGGCCGTTGGCGCGCGCGGGCGCGATATCCTGCGCCAGTTCCTGATCGAGGCGGTGGTCATGTGCCTGGCCGGTGGCGCAATCGGCATCGTGCTCGGGCAGGGTGTTTCAAAACTGATAACCTTCCTGCTGCGCTGGCCAACGGAAACATCCATCGCCGCGATCGTCTCTTCGGTCG
Organism: uncultured delta proteobacterium; assembly: GCA_903881505.1. GTDB lineage: Bacteria > Desulfobacterota > WTBG01 > CAIYCZ01 > CAIRTM01 > CAIRTM01. Next base: position 48,945 of record CAIRTM010000102.1, read on the forward strand.
TGGTGTCGGCCGGCGTGGGCATCATCTTCGGCTTCTACCCGGCCTGGAAGGCCGCCCGTCTGGACCCGATCGAGGCGCTGCGCTATGAATAGAAAAACTCCACTGCGCTGTCTGTTCCCGCTTGCAGCGGCCGCATTCGTGCTCGGCGGCTGCGCCGTCGGCCCTGACTTCAAGGCCCCGGACCGGAGCATGCCCGATGCCTGGCAGGGCATTGACAATGCCACGGCTCTCCAGCCCAGCGCGGCTGTGGCGCGGAGGGCCGACTATATCGGCTGGTGGAAGATGTTTAACGATCCGGTGCTCACCCGCCTGGTCGAGCAGGCCCTTGAGGCTAACCTTGACCTGAAGATCGCCGAGTCGCGCGTGCGGCAGGCCCGTGCGGCCCGCACCATCGCGGGCGCGGGCCTGTGGCCGCAGGCTGACGCCTCTGCCTCCTATACCCGCAGCCATCCTGACCATGGCTCCGCAGCAGGAGCCGCAGGCTCGTCCTACGGGGAGCGCTTCGATCTTTACCAGGCGGGCCTTGATGCGACCTGGGAGATTGACATCTTCGGCGGTACGCGCCGCAGCGTTGAGGCCGCCACGGCCGACCTGCAGGCGGCCGAGGAGGACCGCCGCGACGTGATGGTGACGCTTGCCGGCGAGGTCGGCACCACCTACCTCGGCCTGCGCGGCTACCAGCAGCAGATCGAAATCGCCAGGCGGAACCTTGCCGCCCAGGAGCACACTGCGGAGATCACGCGCAAGCGCTACGAGGCGGGCCTGGCAAACGGCCTTGACACCTCCAATGCCTGGGGCCAGGCCGCGGCCACCAGGGCGCAGATCCCCGTCCTTGAAACCGCGGCACAGCAGGCCATCTACAGCCTTTCGGTCCTGCTGGCGCGTGAGCCCGCGGCGCTTGTGGAGGAACTTTCCCCGGTCGGCCAGATTCCGGCCGAGCCTGAAGAAATTCCCGTCGGCCTGCCCTCGGACCTGGTGCGCCGCAGGCCCGATATAAGGCGCGCCGAGGCCCAGCTGCACGCGGCCACGGCCACTATCGGGGTCGCCACCGCCGATCTGTTCCCGAAATTCCTGCTCACCGGCTCCTATGGCGAGCGCGGCGATGAGTGGCAGACGCTCGGCGACAGCCGCAATCATTTCTGGTCGTTCGGGCCGTCGGTTTCATGGCCCGTTTTCGCCGCTGGCCGGATCACGGCAAACATCAAGGTGCAGAACGAACTGCAGAAGCAGGCCCTGGCCGCCTATGATAAAACCGTGCTCACGGCCCTGCAGGACGTCGAGAGCGCGCTTACGGCCTATTCCAAGGAGCAGCAGCACCACGCGGCGCTCACTGAGGCCGTGGCCAACGGCCGCAAGGCCGTCGACATCGCAACGCGCCTCTACCGTGCCGGCCGCTCCGACTTTCTCAACGTGCTGGTCTCGCAGCGGGCCCTGCTCGCCTACGAGGACGCCTGGGTGCAAAGCAGCCGCAAACTGGCAACCGACCTTGTCGCCCTGTACAAGGCCCTTGGCGGCGGATGGGAGTAGCGCGCAGCCGCCTGCTGTATATGGAGTCCAAGCATGTTTGCCGGAAAACTTTCGCTGCGTACGATCAGGCCGGAAGCATCAAACGCGTTTACCTTCGTGTTTGATAAGCCCCGGGCCGCATGGCTGCCCGGCCAGCATTTCATGTTTTTCAGGATGCACATGCCCTGTGATCTCAGGGGCGTGAGCAGGGTTTTCACCGTTTCCTCCGCCCCGGAGGAAGACTGCTTCTCGTTTACCACGCGGTATTTCGGCGACCGGTCAAGCTCATTCAAGAAAAACCTGTTTCGCATGCGCCCAGGGGACACACTGTGGGCCTTCGGCCCCTCGCCGCTCTATGACAGCTTCCGGGCTCTTGACACAACACGGCAGTATGTTTTTCTCGCGGGAGGGCTGGGCATAACCCCGGTCAGGGCGAGCCTGCGGCACCACGCGGCGGCATCCAATGCTTTGCATGCGGCGCTGCTGTATGCCAACCGGGATGAAGAGGTGATTTTTAAGGATGAACTGACCGTGCTGCGTACCGCATTGCCTGCATTTTCTGTTGCGTATATAACGAGCCCCGAACACATCAATGCCGCAACGGTTTCAGGGGCCTCACAGAACTACAGCGCCCCGGTTTTTATCGCTTCCGGGTCGCGCAGGTTCGTCGGGGGCATGGTCGCTATCCTGCGCGGCGAACTGGGGGTTCCGAAAAAAAACATTATCGCAGATGTATTCAGGGCCATACCGCTGAGCGGCGGCGGGCTGTAGCGGCCTGCCGCACATTCATGCAGGGTCTGTACGGGAAGTCTTTTTCAGCACGCTGCCGGATCCCGGCGTTATGGCGTACTCTTGCCGGCTGCGGCCGCAAGGCTGTTGTAGGATTTGCGCAGGCGTGCGACCAGTTCAGCAACCCCGCCAAGCTCCCCGCGCCTGAGCCTGTCATCAATGATTCTGGTCTGCTCATAAATTTCATTCAGCCCGAGGCTTCCGGCCGAGCCCTTCAGGGAGTGTGAAGCCTCATGAGCGCGGCCGGCATCATTGGCGGCAACGGCCGCTTCGATTTTTTTCAGGTCGGAGCCGCCGGACTCAAAAAAAAGATCCAGCATGCCCATATATTCGTCTTCATCAAGGCCCAGGCTTTCGGCCAGTTCTTTCAGGTTCATGCGTGCTATCCTGTAAAAAGAGCTCAGAGTTGCTGCGGGTCATTGCCGGAATTGCGTTTATGTACCGCCGGGCCGGGATGAGCGCTCGATATCGATTATTTTCATGTTATCACCGAAATCCTTGGTTTTATAGGTGGCGATCCCGCTGAACTGCCGTGTAAGCCGTCCCAGCCGATCAATTTGATCATATATGATTCGCGCCCGGCGTTCAAGGGTTTCATTGCCTGCACACTGCCGCAGCAGCAGTTGCGCATGGCCGGAAATGACGGTCAGGGGCTGATTGAGTTCATGCGCGGCCGCGCTGGCCATTTCTATGACACCGGTCAGCCGTTCCCGCAGGCAGCGCTCCTGGTCGAGCAGTTTTTTTTCTGTTATATCGTTTACCACAACCGTTGCGCCGATAATCTCGCCATCCCGGACTACATTGCGGAACGACAGAAACAGTTCGCGCTCCCGCATGCGCACATTTAAATCGGCCGTCCGGCTGTGCGCCGTGTGCATGATGCGGCCGAGGGCTTCGTTGATACCGGCGGCATGGTCTTCTGAAAATTCCCCCGAGAAATCGCGGCCGATCAGTTCCCACTCCTGCCGGTCCAGCAGCAGACGCGCCGAGTCATTGACATATGTTATAACGCCGCAGGTGTCCAGTTCAAAAACCGCTTCGGTCATGCTGCTTAAAATAGACTCGAAATGCCGCTGGGAAAACAGGAGTTCCTCGACCACTGAGCGGACATGTACCCCTTCTGCGAACAGCAGCATATTTTCCTGCGGTTCGTTATTGAGCGCTTCAAGAGCGCTGAGGATGTTTTTACGCATGATATCATAGGGTGCTTTTGCAATGCACGCAAACGGCTTAAGTTCGGCGATTTTCTGGCGGCCCTCAAGCGCCGCTCCGCTGACAATAAACACCCTGGTGTGAGCGTGCCGTGGTGACTGGGTAATGTAGCGGCAGATACGGTCTCCGCCGACGCGCGGCATGATAAGATCGAGAAAAACAAGGTCAAAGCTGGTGTCGGACAGGATCCGCAGAGCCTCAAGTCCGCCGTATGCACAGGTAATAGCATAGCTTTTTTCTGTAAGAATGCTGGAAAGAACTTTTACCGACAGTTTATCGTTATCCACCACCAGGGCGCTGAGGGGTCTTTGTGGAGAGGTTTTTTGCATGCTGTTGATCCGCGCTCGCAGTATGTGATGATTGGCTGTTATGGGTTGACCGCCATAGCGGCCGCGGCGTCAACAGATTCGTTGGCTTGCGCGCGCCGATATGATACAACCATCGGAACCGGCAGCCCGACTGTTGAGGGGTTTTTTCCATAGCGCAACAGTTTCGGGGCGGCCGGAGGCACAGGCACGGATATCTTCGGCAGAAAGTGTTGTCCGGCATGAGTAACTCTTTACCAACGCGTCCGAAACACGGCCATTATTATTTTTCCGGGATCGGCGGCAGCGGCATGAGCGCCCTTGCCCAGATCCTGCGCGCCCGGGGCCACCGGGTGAGCGGTTCCGACCGGACCCATGACAGCGGCGGCAACCGGGCGGTGTTCAAAAAGCTGGAGAAGCAGGCGATTGTGCTCCTGCCTCAGGAGGGTGCCTCGGTTTCCGCGGATGTTGATTTTCTCGTTGTTTCCAGCGCGATTGAATCTTCAAGCCCGGAGCGCGCCCAGGCGCTCAGGCTCGCCATACCGGTCATGCACCGGGCCCGGCTGCTGGCCGAACTGTTCAACCCGGCCGAGGGCATCGGGATAGCGGGCACCAGCGGCAAAAGCACCGTGTGCGGCATGGTCGCATCAATTTTTGATGCCGACCGCCGTCAGGCAACCGTAATAAACGGCGGCATAATTAATCAGTATGTTTCCGCAACCATGCTCGGCAATGCGCGCCACGGCGAAGGAGCCGAGTGCCTGGCTGAGCTGGATGAAAGCGACGGAAGCATCAGCAGGTTTTTCCCCGCCGCCGGCCTGCTTACCAATATTTCAAAGGACCATAAGCCCTTGAGCGAACTGCGCGAGCTGTTTCAGGGCTTCATTGACCAGACCCGCGGTCCCGTGGTTCTCAATGCCGACTGCCCGGAGAGCGCGCGGCTTTCAGCTCCCGGTGCCGTCACGTTCGGCATCGGACATGCGGCCGACTACCGCGCCGCCGGCATAACCGCCGGTCCGCGGGGCATGCGCTTCACGGTAGATGGCGCGCCCTATGCGATCAGGCAGCCCGGCCGCCATAATGTTGCCAACGCCCTGGCTGCAATCGCGCTGTGCGCTGCTTTGGGCGTGCCGGTCAAGGCGCGGCAGCTCGGGCTGCGGCGGTTCACGGGCATACAGCGCCGCCTGTCCCTGATCGGCACGGTCGGCTCAATTTCAGTCTGGGATGACTTTGCCCACAACCCGGAAAAGCTGCGCGCTTCACTGCGGGCCATCAGGTTGCTGTCAAAGCGCATGCTGGTCGTATTTCAGCCGCATGGGTACGGGCCAACGCGTTTCATGCTGGAAGAGCTTGCACGGGCCTTTAGCGAAGAAATGCGCAGCCGGGATATTTTGATAGGCCTTCCGATTTTCGACGCCGGCGGCACGGCCGACCGCAGCATTGCAACGGAAGATCTTCTGCGGAAGGTCCGGGGCCCGCGCTGCCTGGCAGCCGGAGACCGTACCGGGGCCCTGGCCGCTATCATCTCGCGTGCATGTTCCGGTGACGGTATCGCCGTGATGGGCGCCCGGGACGACACCCTGAGCGCATTTGCCCGCCGCATACTACAGGCGCTGCGCCGGCGCGCTAAATAATACGCTTGAAAATACAGTCCCTGAATCCCTCGAGATAATAGGGCAGCAGTGTGCGCAGGCTGGTATCTCCCTCACAGCGGTCGTAGCGCGCATGCAGCTCCTCGAGCAGCTCGTCGGCCTGCGGTTCAAGGGTGCACAGGCAGGTGAGCGCTTCGTGGTAATAAATGGTATCGGGATCACACAGCAGCGGGTCAGAAAAACTGACATACGACCGGCAGCTCATGGGCCGGACCGCGTAGACAGTGCACGCGCCGCGCTCGTCCAGCAGCGCGCAGGGGCGCCGCAGCTGGTAAAATCCCTCCAGCAGTAAATCATCGCGGTCCAGCTCACGCAGCGTATCCGGGCGTGCGTCTTTCAGCACCCGTTCATCGAGCATATCGTCGAGCGTCTGCAGCAGGCGTGCGTCTTCGCGCAGCGCGGCGCACATCGCGGGAATGTTCTGAGGCAGGTGGTTTTGAATATACTCGCCGATCATAGCCGCTTCGAACGAGTAGACATCGGCTACCCAGTGAAAACAGCACAGCGGGCAGTTTTTCCCGCAGGTGACACGGTAATCCGAGGAGGCTATAATTTCCCGCTGATAGGCGGCAAAGAGTTCCAAAATTGTGCTATATCCGGCCTTGAATACCGGATCGAGCGCCGAGGCCGCGTTTCGGGAAAGCAGATTTTTGAGCTGTATGATAATTTTCCCGTGCAGGGCCCGGGCCTTTTTATTCGGCGGCGGCAGCGGGGGCTCGTCGTGGACAGGGGCCGCACCGGCAGGGGCGCATTTTGTCTGCATAAAGAAGATATCCTTTGGCATTGCGCTTATGAGGCCGCAATGATACAGGTATCGTGGAAAATTTACAAGGGCCGCCGTAAGCAGCCGCTTTACGGATCGTGCGGCGCCTGTTACAATAGGACTTTTTCATTAATCTTACGCAGCACGGAGATATGTCATGAGCCAGTGGGAAGAACAGATCAAGGCCCTGGAGAAAAGAATTGAATCCATTCGGGGTTATCTTTGACCTCGCTGAACGGCAAAAGCGCCTGCAGGAACTCGAACACATGCTTGCTGCGCCGGATTTCTGGAAGGACTCTCGACAGGCCCAGGCCGCGACCCGCGAGCACAAGGCGGTTGAGGGGCTTGTGCAGCAATGGACCGCGCTTAACAGCGACCTGGAAGACTGCCACGTGCTGCTTGAGCTTTCGCACGAAAGCGGCGGCGATCCGTCTGTTGAGGCAGAGTTCGAGCGAATCATCGAAGGCCTGACCAGAAAAGTGAAGGCCCTTGAGTTTCAGAAGATGCTCGGAGGTGAAAACGACAGCAACAATGCCATCGTCAGCATCAATGCCGGCGCGGGCGGAACCGAGGCCCAGGACTGGGCCGGCATGCTGCTGCGCATGTATCTTCGCTGGGCTGAAAAGCGCGGTTTTTCCGCCGCGGTCATTGACGAGCTCGAGGGCGAAGAGGCGGGGCTGAAAAGCGCCACGTTCACGGTGAACGGTGATTACGCGTTCGGCTACCTCAAGGCCGAGGTCGGCATTCACCGGCTGGTTCGCATTTCTCCGTTTGATGCCGGAGCGCGGCGCCATACCTCGTTTGCCGCGGTATTCGTCTACCCCGACATTGAAGACATCATAGAAATCACCATTGAGGACAAGGACCTGCGGGTGGACACCTACCGCGCCAGCGGCGCCGGCGGGCAGCATGTCAATAAAACCGATTCAGCCGTCCGCATCACCCATATCCCGAGCGGTATCGTGGTGCAGTGCCAGAATGAACGCTCACAGCACATGAACCGCGCCATGGCGATGAAGCTGTTGAAGGCCCGCCTGTATGAAATGGAAATGCAGGCGCGCGAAAAAGAACGCGAAAACATGCATGCATCCAAAAAACAGATCGCCTGGGGCAACCAGATCAGGTCCTACGTGCTGCAGCCGTACCGGCTTGTCAAAGACCACCGAACCGGGTTTGAGACCGGCAATGTCGATGCCGTTCTTGACGGCGGTCTTGATGATTTTATCGAAGCGTTTCTGATGCAGTAGCGCGGTCTGTTCGCCCTGAGCCTGTCGAAGGGCACAACGGATCAGGTCTCCCGCAGCAGACCCGTTCATGGTTCGACAGGCTCAGGGCGAACGGGAAAGTAACCTGTTGTGAAAAGGCTGCGGGAAACTGGAAAGTGCCAAGGAGTGTCTATGCAGTCAATAGCAAATTTTCTGTTTGAGGTCGGCATGCTGAAGCGCACGCCCCGCTCAGGCCTGCAGTTTCTGGGCAGCGGCCGGGAGTCGGTTGCCGAACATGCCTTCCGGGTTACCTGCATTGCCTATGTGCTGGCCCGCCTTGAGCCCGGCGTTGATGAAGCGCGCCTTATCAAGCTGTGCCTGCTGCATGATCTGCATGAGTCCCGCACCGGCGACCTGAACTACATGAACAAAAAATACCTGCATGCGGATGAGGACCTCGCCGTTGAGCATATGACCCGTGAGCTGCCCTTCGGCGACGATATCCGGTCCGCTGTGAGGGAATTCAACGGCGCCGAGACGCGGGAAGCGGCCCTGGCAAACGATGCCGACCAGCTTGATTTGATCCTGCTGCTCAAGGAGCAGCAGGACCTGGGCAACAAATACGCGGCAGAGTGGATTGATTTTGCGCTTAAGCGGCTGAAAACCGGTTCAGCCCGTACGCTCGCGGAGCAGATTCTTAAAACCGACTGGACACACTGGTGGTTTGAAGACAAAAGCGACTGGTGGGTTAATGGCGGCAATCCGCGCCTGAAGTAGCGCGGCATGCTCACATGCCGGGAGCCCTGCGCCTGCCGTGCAAGGGGCGCGAAGTGTTTCAGTCCTCTCCCAGCTGTTCCACCTCTTCCATGACTTCCGCCGGAATGTTGTCCCGCATGTCTTCGGGAAGCGCCTGCCGGTACATTTCAAGCACCTGTTCAGGATTAATGTTTTCCTCGTTTTCAAAATGCTCATCGAGGACTTTATCCAGCAGGTCCATATATTTTTCCTGACGTTCGTCTTCTGCTGCCTCCTGCCGGGCGGTTTTTTCAGCGCCCGGCTCAGGCTCTGCTTTGGCTTGAGGCTGGGGCTGCGCCGGCTTTTTGGGGTCGGGTTTAATTGCAGGAACAGCCGGCGATGCGGCCGGTGTAAGTTCACGCTCTCCGCCGCCCTTGCCGACCAGCAGGATTTCAACTATCCGTCTGCTCGGGCCGGTTCCCGCAAAATTCAACATGTGGTTGGGTATTTTCAGCGTGCGTAAAACCCGGTCAATGCCGGCGCGCACCGGCATGCTCTCGAATTGAAGGCTGAAAACATCGTCATTAAAGAGCTCTCCGCGCACTACCATCCGAATTCCGCACGATGTGCCGACGGCCTTGATCAGTTCCTCGGCCTTCATGTCCGCGGCATTGACGGAAATTGTGGACGCGTCGCACACGACTGTCTCGGCGCGGGCGCTTGATATGGAAAGCAGCAGGCAGGCCCATACCAGGCAAAGGGCGGCCGCGGTTGCACGGCTGCGGGCACGATCCGTTGTAGCGGCAGGCATAGTGGTTTCCCCCGTCTGCGTAAAGGCCGCGTATCAGGCTTTTCTTTTTCCGTCACGGTCGTATTCATAAAAACCGCGCCCGGTTTTGCGGCCCAGATGCCCGACCTCGACCAGGCTCATAAGGAGCGGGCAGGGCCGGTATTTTGAATCCTGAAAGCCGTTGTACAGAGACTGCTGCATGGCCAGCACCACGTCAAGCCCGATGAAATCGGCCAGCTCAAGCGGACCCATGGGGTGGTTCATGCCCAGTTTCATGGCCGTGTCAATTTCCTCTTTGCTTGAAACGCCTTCATACAGGCAGAAAATAGCTTCGTTGATCAGCGTCTGGATCAGGCGGCTGGTCGCGAAACAGGGCGTATCCGACACCGTAATGGGGGTCTTGCCCATTTGCAGCGCCAGTTCCTTGACCACCGCGTAACTTGCCTCGGAGGTTGCCGGGGTCTTGATGATCTCAAGAAGCTTCATCTTCTGGGCCGGATACATAAAATGCATGCCCAGCACTTTGTCCGGACGGTTGGTGGCGGTTGCCAGTTTGCCGAGCCGCACGGAGCTGGTGTTTGTCGTCAAAATGACATGCGGCGCGCAGATTTTATCAAGATTGGAAAAAATATCGGTCTTTACCGCGCTGCTTTCCACGGCCGCTTCTATAACAAAATCAGCCTGCGAGAGTTTTGCAAGGTCTTTCTCATACCGGACGCGGCCGATGATGGCGTCTTTTTCCTTGTTCTTGATTTTACCGAGCTCAACCGCGCGGCTCATGTTGCGCTCAATGTCGCTCTGGGCTTTTTTCAGCATGGCATCATAGGGCTCAACCACGATGGTGTCATAGCCGGTCTGCGCGGCTACCTGGGCGATGCCGCGGCCCATCTGGCCGGCGCCGATCACACCGATGGTTTTAATATTTTTGAGCTCCGGTCTGGCGGTTTTCTTCATTGAAACATCCTCACGATAAAAAAATTAATCCTTTACGCAGCATGCGGCTGCTTGACCAGTCTGCAGAAGCGATACATTGAGCGGTTAAAGGTAGTATATTACGCGTTTATCTGTCAATTAAAATTTAAGTAAAAACAATACCATCGGCATGAACGGCACGACCAAGAGGCGGGCCTGGCGCGCTGAAGGATGAAGTTTGTCTGTCAGGGGCTGTCAAGAGTGCAGAGCTGGCACCGTGTTTTGGCCGGAGTCGAAAAACTCAAAAACCGTTCGGCCGTAGCTGCGCGTGCGCACGCGGCACAGGGGCGGCACTGGTTGTGTGGAGGGCTCGCGTTTGTCGCGCTGAACGATGATTATTCCGCTGGCATTGATCAGGCCGGCCGGAGCCAGGGCGTTCACGGCCTGCTGCTGCAGGCCCTCGCCATAGGGCGGGGCTACAACTATGATATCAAAGCTGGCCCCGCGCTCCTTCAGGCGCTCTATCATGCGCAGGGCATCGCCGCAGTGCACCTGCACCCGCTCCTGCAGGACGAGGCGTTCGGCATTGCCGCGCACGAGCGCTGCCGCAGCCGGGTCCAGCTCCACGATGTCCGCATGCTTTGCGCCGTTTGACAGCAGTTCAAAGGCAATTGCGCCGGAGCCGCCGAACAAATCCAGCACAGCGGCGCCCGGCAGCCGCGGCCGCAGAATGTCGGCCAGGGTTTTTCGCAAGCGCGAGAGCAGCGGCCGGGTCGTCTCTTCTCCCGGTGTTTGAATGCCGCGGCCGCGCAGATCCCCGGATATAATTTGAATTTTCCCCATTTTCCCCAGCCCGTGGAAACATGCGCGCTGTTTTGCTGTGTCTTCATATATGCCATTGGCTGTTGCCAGCGCAAGGGAAAAATCGGAAATCGGGCATAAACGGCTGTTTACACTCCGGGCGGCTCTCTGCCGCGGCAGACCCCGATTTGACATTTCGGCTGGTATTTATTATACTTGCGCCTTTCGTGCGGTGTGCGCAAAGGCCCGGTACTCACCGGGCAGGTACGATATTTTTAAAAAGGCACTCACTATGAGTAATCAATCGACGCTTAAAGATATTAAAATCAACACCGGCAATCTCTATCGCGAAGAGTCAATCACGGACCTGCAGGCCGGCACGATCAAGCAGATGATACCCGTTAGTGTTGACGGTTCGCGCGATCTGGCCCGGACGATCATATTTATCGGCGTTACCCAGATCATGTCCGCCGGCGGGCCGCTGCCCATTCAGTGCGAACTGCCCGGCAGTACGCTTGCCGAGGCCATTGCGGCGTTCCCGGCGGAAATCAACAAGGCCGTCGACCAGCTCATCGAGGAGGCCCGCCGCCTGCAGCGCGAAGCAGCCACGCGCATTGTCGTGCCGGGCCAGCAGAAAATCGGCAAGATCATTACCTGACCGGGCGTACCGACCCCGCCTTTTCAGCATATCCGAGACCCCCTGACGCTTCGAGTTCCCTGCCCGGATCACGACCGCTGAACGGAGTGTATCTTTTGTGCGATGCAGAATTGACCGGCGGAGGCGCATATATATGAGCCTCACAACGATGGATACTATATGAAGCAGAAGAAAATAAGAAACGTCGCCATTATCGCGCATGTCGACCACGGCAAGACAACGCTGGTCGACGAGCTGTTCCGCTGCAGCGGCATGTTCCGCGCCAATCAGCGGGTCGCCGAGCGCCTGATGGACTCGATGGATCTTGAGCGCGAGCGCGGCATAACGATCGCCGCCAAAAACGGGTCGTTTGTATATGAGGGATTCCGGATCAACATTATCGATACGCCCGGGCATGCCGATTTCGGCGGACAGGTCGAGCGGGTGCTCAGGATGGCCGACGGGGTCCTGCTGCTGGTGGACGCACAGGAAGGGCCCATGCCGCAGACGTATTTCGTTCTCAAAAAAGCGCTGTCGCTCAGGCTGCCGGTCATCGTGGTTATCAACAAGATCGACAAGCCGGCCGCGCGTCCCGACTGGGCGGTTGACCAGGTCTTTGACCTGTTCGTCAAGCTGAACGCTCCTGAAGACCTGCTTGATTTCCCGGTTGTGTATGCTTCGGCGCGCGACGGCTACTCCCTTGACAGCCTGCAGGACGAGCCTGTTTCAATGGAGCCGCTGTGCCGCAAAATAATAACGCATCTGCCCTCGCCGCAGGGCGACCCGGCTGAGCCGCTGCAGCTGCAGGTGAGCTCCATTGACTACTCACCGTATCTGGGCCGTCTCGGCATCGGCAAAATAACCTCCGGCACGCTCAATATCAACCGCGAAACCGCCGTGGTGCTGCGCGACGGCCGCATGGTTCCGGCGCGCATATCAAAAGTCTACCGTTTTGAATCAAACGAAAAAGTCGCGGTTGAATCGGCCGGCGCGGGCGACATTGTCGCCGTTGCGGGCCTGCAGGAGGTAACCGTGGGCGTGACGTTTACCGACCCCGATAATCCCCTGCCCCTGCCGCCGATTGAAATCGATCCGCCGACCATTTCCATGAATTTCATTCCCAATGATTCGCCGTTTGCCGGCCGCGAGGGCACCTACGTGACATCGCGCCATCTGGAAGAGCGCCTGCAGCGGGAAATGCTGGCTGATGTGGCCCTGGTCGTGGAGCCCCTGCAGGAGCGGACCGGCTACAAAGTGTCCGGCCGCGGCGAGCTGCACATATCGATTCTCATCGAGCGCATGCGCCGCGAGGGCTATGAATTCCAGGTAACCCGTCCGCAGGTCATCATGCAGCGCGCGGAAGGCGGCGAGCTTCTGGAACCCTATGAGGAGCTTACCGTTGATGTGGATGAGCAGTACATGGGCGCGGTTATTGAAAACCTGGGCGGCCGCAGGGGCCGGGTGCATGAAATGCAGCAAAACAGCGGCATGACGCGCATTGTGTATACGATCCCTACGCGCGGGCTGCTGGGGTTCCGCTCCGAGTTCATGACCCTGACCAAGGGCATGGGCATTATGAACTATATCTTTTCGAGTTACGGGCCCTATGCCGGCGATATCGTTCACCGCCGCAGCGGCGCCCTTGTGGTAAAAGACCCCTGCACAACCGTGGCCTATGCCCTGTTCAACCTGCAGGAGCGCGGCAGGCTTTTTTGCGGACCCGGGGCCGCGGTGTATGCGGGCCAGGTTATCGGCGAGCACTGCCGCGAGGGCGACCTGGTGGTAAATCCGGCCAAGGGGAAAAAGCTGACCAATATCCGCGCCGCCGGATCGGATGAAAATGTCGTGCTGACCCCACCGCTTGAAATGAGCCTTGAAGACTGTATCGCCTACATCAACGACGATGAGCTGGTGGAGGTCACGCCAAAGGCAATCAGGCTGCGCAAGATGAAGCAGCGCGCCTGACACCCGCCCCGCCTGTGGTGCCGCCCGGTACCGCGGCAGCCGCCATGCGTTAAAAAATACCCGATTCAGCCTCGACAACATCCACAGCCGGGTTGTGCTCAATGACGCGCATGCTCTTCCAGCGGCCCCGGCGGTAGCGCAGAAAAAAAACACAGCCGATGACAACGATATACGCGGTTGCGAAAAACCAGGCCGTGTACAGGCCGCGGTTGAATATCTCTACGGCAAGATACACCGGGATAACCAGGAGGAAAATTGAACACATCAGCACGGCCCGGGTTACAAAGCGCGTGTCGCCGGCCCCCTTGATGGTTGCGCTGTAGATGATGGCAACCATGTCAAACAGGCTGTAGACGGCAATAAACGTCATAACCGGGCGGCCCATCGCGATAACCGCGTCAAAATCACCGGGGCGCATATCCTGCGGCCTGAAGAGGCCGAACAGGAACTCGGGAAGCCCCAGGTAGACCGCCAGCATCAGCAGCATGTACAGTGAGCAGATATGCAGGGCCGAGCGGGTTACCGCAACGGCATCATCGGGCCGGCCGGCGCCGATTGACTGCCCAACCAGCGCTGAGGTGCCGATGCCGAACCCGATCATGGGCAAGAAGCCGAGCGAGTTGATCGCAAAGGCGATGTTTGAAGCCGCAAGCTCGCAGGTGCCGATGCGACCGATCATGAAAAGAAAAAGGGTGAAGGCGAAGATGTCGGTAAAAAAAGAGATGCCGGCCGGAACCCCGTAGGCGAGAAGCCGTTTGAATACGGCCGGGTTGAAAGCACGCTTGCGCCAGACACCAAAGCGGTGGTTATTGACCGGCCTGAATATCAGCGCAATGTAGAGCAGCATGATAAGCGCATGGGAGGCGACCGTTGCCCAGGCCGCGCCGGCAATGCCCATTTCCGGGAATCCGCAATAGCCGTTAATGAGAATATAGTCGAGCGGGATGTTGACCGCCGCCCCGATCAGGCTGATGATCATGACCGGTACGGTCAGGCCCCGGCCGGAGTAGAAGCATGACAGCGTGTCATGCAGCACATTGAAGACCGCACACAGCATCAGTACCCGGAAATAGATTGTTTCGAGGCGCTGGATTTCAGGGGGGTGGCCGCCCAGGCGGAAAAGAGCTTCGCCAAAAAAAGATAATACGGCCAGCAGCGCGCCGGCCAGCAGGGAAAAATAGATTCCCTGCCAGAGGCTTGCACCCACCCGGCCATGCGCGCCGGACCCGGTATACTGGGCCACAAAAGTGTTGGTGTATGCGGCAACACCCAGAAAGAAACTCATCAGGGTGAAGGCCGTGAGTCCGGCAGGGGTTGAGGCGGCCAGCGCGTCGGTTGAATACCAGCCAAGGAACAGCCGGTCGGTAAACAGCATCAGCGTAGTGGAGGCCATGCTTGCCACCAGCGGCAGGCTGACCTTTAAAACGGCCTTATAGCCGCAGGGGGCATTCCAGTTTTTTAACACGCGCGTACGCTTTCAGCTCAATCACGATATTGCAGAATGTATACCATAAAAAACACAAAAGCGCATGCGGAGAAGACATGGGGCGGTTTGCTCCGGAGGGGGCCTGTCCGTTGATCAGGCGGTATGGTTATTTCAGGAAAAGCAGGAAAAATGCAGGGTCTACTCAAGCTTGTTTTTGCCGAAAATCCTTACAAAACAAAAGATGACCAGCCCCAGGATCAGCGCCCAGCTTGCAAGCATCAAGACCCAGCCAAAAGATGTCATCCCTTCCCCCCTGTTCGTTTGCGCCGCCAGGCGATTTTTACCATGCAGGCAAGGACGGCCAGCAGAACCAGCAGCACGACACGGGTCGTTAAAACGCAGGTGCGGTCCTCGGGCGCCACATTCTCCATGAAAATAAAAGGCAGCCATTCCTGCCACAGCCACATGCCTAAAATAAAAAACAGAAATGCCGGCGTGATGTATTTTATGATGATTTTGTAGACCCTGGGGATTTCAAGGTCCGCACCGTGATGAATTTCTTTCCAGGCATTCTCCATGCCGAAGACCCAGCCGAAAAGGATGGTTTCAATTGCGGCAAAGATGACCAGCAGGAATGTCCCGCCCCAAAAGTCCAATTCGTCAACGATTCCGTTTTTAAAGAAAAAGACCGGGAACTGGCAGAGAGTAAAGGCGATTATGCCAAAAATCGCCACGGCTTTTCCGCGGCTGATATTAAATTCGTCTTCCATAAAAGCGATCGCGGGCTGAGCCAGAGATACCGACGAGGTTATGCCGGCCAGGAAAAGCAGGCCAAACCAAAAAAATCCCAGGACTGGTGCAAGGGGCAGGTGGTTGATTATGGAGGGCATGGTCACGAACCCCAGGTCGAAGACCCCGGAATGCGCAATCGCGGCAATGTCGGCTGGCCCAAAAAAAACAAAAGCGGCCGGAATGACGATGCAGCCCCCGAGAATGACTTCAGCGACTTCATTCATGCTGGCGGCGGTCAGGCCTGAGAGCACAACATCATCACCCCTGGAAAGATAGCTGGCATAGGTCAAAATAACGCCGATGCCAACGCTTAAGGTAAAAAATATCTGCCCTGCGGCCTCAAGCCAGACCCTGGCTGACGTGAGCGCGCTGAAATCAGGATTCCACATAAAACCAAGGCCGTTATTGATGTTCCACGACGGGTTGGACGGATCCGGTGTTCCCAGGGTCAGAACCCGCACGCACAGCGCGATCCCGAAAAAGAAAAGCAGGGGCATGGCCCATTTGCATAAGCGTTCAATCCCGCCGCGGATGCCGTAATAAATCACAAAAATATTTATCGCAAACGTAGCAAGAAAGAAAAAGTAAGCGGTCCCCAGGCTGTCAAAGTGCCGGCTTTTTTCAATCCCCTGAAAGGCACGCAGAAAGCTTTTGAGCGCCGCGGGATCGGTGAGCCCGGTCAGTTCCCGGGTGATGGCAAAAAAACTGTAAGCCAGGGTCCATGACTCGATATACATATAGTAGGTCAGAATCACGATAGGCCCAAAGATTCCAATAATCCCGAAATATTTGATGAAGCGGTTTTTTTGCCAGACGCTGTGAAAGATCCCGGGCGCTGTGCCGTGCCCGAATCCGCCGCCGTAGCGGCCCAGGGTCCATTCGATCCACATGAGCGGGAGCCCCAGCAGGAGAAGCGCGACTAAATAGGGAATCATAAAAGCGCCGCCGCCGTTGGCAGCAGCCTTGGCGGGGAACCTCAGGAAATTGCCGAGTCCGACTGCTGATCCGGCTACGGCCATGATGATCCCGAAACGGGATGTCCAGCTGTCTCTTGATTTCGGCTCTGCCACAATTGTCCTTGCATGCAGGATTGATGTATGGAGCGGAAAAATTTTACAATCAAATCAGTACACTTTCAATCAAAACAAAAGAGGGTCTTCCGGATCTGCTGCGGATACGTCCATCCTGATTGAGACTCCGGGATAACGTATGCGTTTTAATGTAAGCGTAAACATCTTTTGGCATTTCGCCGGCAATGAAGGAAGTTTTCGGCACACGACCGTGCGGCAGCACAGAAGGCGGAAACATGCATGTGCCTGGCGCCAGGAAAAGAAATAGTCAAGGGGGTCAGGCTCTATCGACAGCTTCAGGATCGCGAGAGGAGATATTTTCTAAGGCTGACTTTTTGGTTGTGCAATCCGAGCTTGCGGCGGATTGCATCCCGGTGAAACGCGACGGTTTTCGGGCTCAGCGACAGGGCCTCGGCAATATCCTTGGTTGTGCGGCCATATTTTATCAGCTGTGCAATATGTGTTTCTGCGGGCGTGAGCAGCAGGTTCGGGGCTGTTGAAGTGCGTTCAAACGGCGCAATAATGTGGCGCAGGTTTACGGTAAGGATGTCAAGAAACGCGCGCTGGCGTTCATTGAGCGGCCCTGCCAGCAGCTTTTCAGCATACGGCATAACCAGCTCGTGTACGCGGGCGGTGATTTTTTTTTCAAGGGCAAGCCGTTCTTCATCCCGGGTGGCAAGCAGCACCCGCAGGGCGGTATTGGCCTCCCGCAGGTCCTGCGTGCGTTCCTGTACCGTACGCTCCAGCTCATCTCGGGACTGTGACAGCTGGGCTTCGATTTTGCAGCGCTCGGTGATATCGCGGCAGATGGTGATGGTGCCGCGCTGCTGCCCCTGCTGATCGCGCAGAAGCGACATGGTTGCTTCCGCCGGGAAAACCGTTTTGTCTTTTTTAAAAAGATACCCCCGGGTTTTTGACAGCCCGGTTTCAAAAAGGTGCTCAACCTGCTGAACTTGGCGGGCATAATATTCGTCGGTTACGATAAAGATTTCTCCTGTTGAACTGGTGTAGGAGCCTGCCATGGGTATAAATTCGAGCAGATACCTGCCCAGCATTTCCTCTGGACGCTCAAAGCCGAACATGCGGATACAGGCATCGTTTGCAGTCGCGATCCAGCCGTTCAGGTCGGCGATGATGATGGCGTCGCCGGAGTTTTCAAGAATGCTGCGGTACAGCTCCTCGGTTTCCCAGGCTTCGCTGAGGCGGGGCTCCAAGGCATTGCTGTGACGGGATGCGGCCCGGCGTTCCGGCGCGGCAATGCCGATTGCCTGTCGTATGGCTCCGCCGGCCTCGCGCATGATTGCAGACCGCATAATGACCGGAATGCGCTCTTTTGATTTTGCGATCAATGTGCACGGCGAGGGTTGCTTTTCGGCAATTACAACCGGGTAGAGCTCAAAGCGCAGGAGATGCTCGCGCAGCGATGCATCCATATCGGCGTCCTGCCCGAGCGTAGCCGCGATGTCGGCAAAACGCAGGCCCGGGATATCATCGGGCGCATATCCCAGCAGCGCGGTGAATGCGCCGTTTACTCTCAAAAATCGTCCCTCGCTATTGAGCACAAAGGCGGCATCGAAAATCGTATCACACATCTGCTCGAAGTATCCGGTTGGCAGTTGCTCCTGTGCATTCATGGATGCGTACCGCCCTGAATGTGATGCATCATTTTCGTACCGGGGTCCGGGCTTCCTGCCAGCGAGGCCAGAAACGTTCTCAGGTTTACCTTCTTGTTTGTAATGCCGCATTTTTTGCGAATATTTTCACGATGGAAATGAACGGTTTTGATACTGAGCTGCAGCAGCCCGGCAATGTCCCTGGTGGTCTTGCCGTGCCGGATGCAGTTGGCAACCGAAATTTCAGCCGGCGTGAAGCGCAGGTGCTGCATGCTCAGGGAGCGCATCATCGGCGAGGCGATGTCGAGCAGGTTTGTCTCAAGCAGTCCAAGCAGCGCCCGCTGGCGGTCCTGCAGTTTCCCGGCCGCCAGTTTTTCGATGCAGGGCAGGACCAGCTCATGCAGGTTATGCAGCATGGATTGCTCCAGAGCCGTCCTGTCATCGTCTCTGCTGTTGAGCAGCACCCGCAGGGCGGTGTTGGCCTCCTCAAGGTCGCGGGTGCGCTCCCTGACCTTGATTTCCAGTATTTCGCGGGCACTGTTCAGAGCCTCTTCCGCCTGTTTGCGCGCGGTAATATCATGCGCCACGCCCAGCACGCAGCGCTCCCCCTGAATATAGAGCGGATAGGTGCATATCTCGACCGTTACCAGGCTGCCGCCGCGGCGCTTCAGGGTAAATTCATCGGGGCCGGTGGGGCTGCCGCCGATGTTGCGTTCAAGCAGCTCGAGCGCTTTGGGGAACTGCTCGTCTGACAGCAGATCAAGGTCAAAATAGTTTTTCCCGATCAGCTCATCGCGGCTGTACCCGGTGAGCTGCTCGGCGCTGCGGTTGCCGTCGATAAAGATGCCGCTGACGTCGCTGATATAGATGGCATCCGGGGCATACTCAAAAAAGGTGCGGAAGCGCTCTTCAGCCGCCCGCAAGGCAAGCTCGACGCTGCGGTCGCGCATGACGGTCAGCATCCCGACGGCCCGGCCCGCGCTGCTGATTATCGCCGTGTTTCTTTGTTCAACAGGAATGTTCAGTCCCTGTTTATTCACGCAGACTGCCTCCGCCGCTGAAGAGCTGCCGGGAGATGCGTATAAAAAACCAAGATCAGTGCCGATGAGCTCTTCTGCGCAATAGCCAAGCATGTTCAGGCAGGCCGTGTTGGCCTGCAGGATGGTTCCTGCGGGACTGGTAATGATGGCCGCGTCAAAACAGGCTTCCAGGGCGCGGCCGACCTGATGCAGGGCCGGATCACGACCTGTTTGTTCGGGCTGGACGCACGGGGTTGTATTCTGTTTGTTGTCGGCGGACTGCTCTATGGGCATGATCGTTTTTTGACGCTGCACAACACGAAACAGTATGTTGCGCGCGTATCGTTTCCGCCGGTGTTGCCGAAGGCGGCTGTACCATTCAATCGTTACACTGTATGGTGGCATACATTGGGTGCTATTACAACAATTCTATATATAAAACAGCCGGTTTTCAATACAAGAACCGTATGCTTATTTTAGTTTTTATTAGACACCCCAGTTGTTTTTTACTATACTCCCGCACTGCGGCTTTCGGCATTCAGCCGGGGAATTTTCCACGCACAGCACTCTTTCAAGGAACACACCGCTATGAAGGCCCTGCGAAACACACTTATAATCCTTGCGCTGCTGTATGCCGCGCTTATTGTGTATGCGTATCTGCCCTATCCTGTTTCAGCGCCGGAAACATTCGCCGGTAAGAACAGCCATTTCATCAGCCTCGACGGCAGAACCATCCACTACACCGTTCAGGGCAGCGGCCCCGCTGTTGTGCTGGTGCACGGGTTCGGCGGCTCGACCGTGGCCTGGGATAAACTGATCCCGTACCTCGTGCCGCATTACACCGTGTACGCGCTTGACCTGCTCGGCTTCGGCCTCTCAGACAAGCCCGTTGACGCATCGTATACCCTGCCCGCGCAGGCCGACATTGTTTGCGCCCTTATCAACGCACTCAAACTGGACAAGGTTTCATTGGTCGGCCATTCCATGGGCGGGGTGATCGTGGCGGACGCTGCCCGGAAGCTGCCGGGGAAAATAAGCCGGCTCGTCTTGATCGAGCCCGGATTTTATTTCACCGGGCCGCCGGCATTTCTCAAGTACCTTTTCTTCCCCTTCGACCGGGCCATGGCAAAAATGTTTTACAGCCGCGCGGGACGGGAAAAAAGCCTGGCGGCCTCCTACTACGACAGATCGCTTGTGACCCCGGAGATGCTCGATGCCATGCTGATCGCCCGCAATACGCCGGGCGCGGTCGCCGCCATGGAAGCCATGAGCAGCAATCACACCTACGAGACCTATGAGGACAGCGCCCGATCCGTCAGCGTGCCCTCGCTTCTGATCTGGGGCGAGCGCGGCGAGAAAACCCGGACCGCGGAGATCGAGCGCTCCCGCCGCGACGTGAAGGGCTCGCAGCTGGTGATGGTCGAGCACTGCGGCCACTATGTGCAGGATGAAAAGCCCGCGCAGGCCGCGCAGGCCATCCTTGCTTTCCTGCAGGCGCCCACATCATAGCCTGCACCTCACTCCAGTCCGCCCTCCATTGCAAGCATGATGCCGCGCAGCTTTTCAAGCTGCTCATCGCTTGCCTGCCAATAGCCCCGGCGGTTTGATTCAAGCAGCACCTCGGCCGTGCGCTGGGCCGCGTAGGGGTTGTTGCGCTCAAGCCGCAAGCGCATCTGCTCATCGAAGATCAAACGCTCAGCCGCCCGGTCGAACACCCAGGGCTCCACCGCGTGCGTGGTGGCCGCAAGGCCGAGCAGGTATTCCACGCGGTCTTTCACGATTTTTGCGCCGTGAAAGTCATGCGCGAGCATGCCGTCCAGCCAGCGCGGGTTGAGCGTGCGCGTGCGGGTTGCGCGCTCGACAACCGACGCAAGCTCCTCAACATCGGTGTCGCCGCCGGCCTGGTCGACAACCATGATATCAGCGCCTTCAGCCCCGCACGCCCCGGCCGCGCGGGCCATGCCGCCCATGAATTCATAGTAGTGGTCAAGGTCGGTCACATCGTATTCGCTGCCGTCGCGCTCCTGCGCGATCATGGCAACGCTGCCCAGCAGGCTTTCAAGCGCCTGCCGGTTTTTGCATGCACTGCCGCCGGTATAGGCGTGGCTCATGGCGCCCGCAAAGGCCCGGCCGAGTTCGTCTTCCGAATGCCACGCTCCGGTCTCAATCAGTGCCGGCAGGCCGGTGGCATACTGATCAGGGGCCGGGCCGAACAGGCGCAGGGGCATGTCCCCGTCGCAGGCAGCGGGCAGGCTTTGACAGTGGGCTCGTATGTAATTATCTTCCGGGGGCTCATGCTGCGCCGCGGCCAGCGCGCAGGCGCGGCTTATCAAATCAATGTGCGTGCCGAAGGTGTCGCGGAATATGCCGCACATGGACACCAGCACATCGATGCGCGGGCGGCCGAGTTCTGAAAGCGGTATGACCTCAAGGTCCTTGAGCCATGCACTGGCGCGGTGGCGGATGCGCACGCCCAGCAGGTGCAAGATCATGGCAATGGTGTCACCGCCGGTTTTCATGGTTTCAAAGCCCCATAAAATAACGGCGACCGTGGCGGGGTATGAACCGTGTTTTTCCCGGAAGGCCTTCAGCAGCTTCCCGGCGGCGAGTCTGCCGCGCGCCTGCGCGCCGGGCGTGGGGATCAGGCGCGGGTCGAAGGCGTACATGCCCCGGCCCGTGGGATAGGCGTCCGGGTCGCGCAGGGGGTCACCTGCCCGGGCCGGGAAGATATAGCGGCCGTCGAGCGCTCTCAACAGGCCCGCGCTCTCTGCGCTGAAATCAAATCGCTTTCGCAGCTCATGAATATATCCGCAATACTCCGCATCGCACCACGGCGGCGGCGTGCCTGCAAGAATGGCGTCAAGAGCCTGCGCCGCAGCCTTTCTGATGCGCTCGCCCTCAGGCGTATGCTTTACCTCCGGCCAGTCAAGGCCCAGGTGACGGGCGCACAGGGTGAACAGGGAAGGCTGTTCGCGGTCAAACTGCAGGGCCCCGAGCACGAGATCACGCAATTCCCGGTCCGTATACCGTTTGTCCATCACATGCAGCCCGTGCGGGATCAGGCGGCCTTTCATGCGATAGAGCTCCCGGCGCAGCCCATCCAAATCAGCCGGCAGATGCAGGCCGGCCGCGTGCTCTTCTATCTCGCGCAGAGCCTCACCGGACGGATCAGCCTCGTACTGACCAAGCAGGTCCTCGAGCAGCAGGTAGTCCTCATACAGGCCCGAGGCCGTCATCGGAGGAGAAGCATGCGACACGCACAGGGCATAGCCCCGCCGCTTGGCAATGGTTGCTTCGGAGGGATTGCCGACCCAGTAATAGTAGACATTAGGCAGCGTGCCGAGCAGTATATCGGGGAAACATTCGCCTGAGAGCGCGACTTCCTTGCCGGGCAGAAATTCGAGCGTGCCGTGCGTGCCGAAATGCACGACCGCATCAGCGCCGAACTCCTGCTCGAGCCAGCAATAGAAGGCCAAATACTGATGATGGGGCACCAGGGCCTTGTCATGATACAGCGAGTCGCTTTTATCATGGTCGCCGCGCGCGGGCTGCACCCCGATAAAAACATTTCCCAGCACCGCGCCCGGCACCAGCAGGTCCGTGCCGTCAACCATGACATCGCCCGGCGGCGGCCCCCATGCGTCAATCACCCGCTTTTGGACTGCTTCAGGCAGGGCGTTGAACCACTTTTCATAGCGCACAGCCGGCATCCTGATGCCGCCGGGCTGCTGGTAAACAGGGGTATTGACAATGCCGTGCTCAAGGAAAAATTTCTTCATCCCGTTCTCGGGGATGTCGACCTCGTAGCCGTGATCGCGCAGCTGATGCAGCAGGCGCTCAAGGCTTGCAAACACATCCAGGTAGCCTGCGCCGGCCAGACTGTGCTCGCCGGGAGGGTAG
Source organism: uncultured delta proteobacterium (assembly GCA_903881505.1). Taxonomy (GTDB): domain Bacteria; phylum Desulfobacterota; class WTBG01; order CAIYCZ01; family CAIRTM01; genus CAIRTM01. Next base: position 72,037 of record CAIRTM010000102.1, read on the forward strand.
CTGTAGCTGATCACGGCCACCTTTTTTTGTGCAGCCGGCTTTGAGCGCAGGGACAGCCATTTTACAATGCGCGCCGAGAAACGCTCCACGCGATCCGCAAGAGCTGCCTGGCGCTTGACGCGGCCGATTGTTCCCTCATCAACAACCTCAAGACCGCCCAGCATGAAGGGCTCGATCGCGCCGTCCAGCTCCGGCAGGGTCACGGCCAGCACGGTTTCAATCGGACTGAGCCCGGATGAGCCCGCGCGCCATGCGTCAAGTTCGGTCTCAAAGGCATGCAGGCCCGCGAGCAGCGGCACGTCGCGCTCCCGCAGAAACTGATAAATCACTTCCGCGTCGCCGCCGTAGGGCCCGCCCCACAGACGGAAATACTGCATGGTGACCAGCAGGTCAACACCCTCGCAGCAGGCGGCAAGAGCTTCCATGTTGCTTTCGACGCTGGAGAAGATAGTACGCACATTGGCGTGCGGCTTCAGGCGCGCGTACAGCAGGTCAGCCACCGGCACGCTGTCGCTGAAATGCATGCCGCCGTGCATGAGCAGCGCAACCGTTCGCAGCTGCGGGTCAAAACCGCTTGCGCGGTCATAGGAGGCGCGGTCTGTGAATATGCCCCTGCCCGGACAGTACAGACCCCAGGCCGGCACGCTTCGGGGCTTTGCAATGTTTTGTATCTGCCCGCACCCGCCGTAATGCTTCAGGAGCATGAGCAGCAGAGCGTACAGGTTGCCGGCGCCGCCCTGCGCGTAGTATTCCTGCGCCAGCATCCAGCGTCGCATATCCCGCAGCATGCGCAGCGGCAGAAGGCGCGCGAGCTTTCTGCCGAGGGCGGTGAATTTTTTGACCCGTATGTACTGGGCGATTGAAAAGGAGCGGTCCTGCCCCGGCTTGAACATCATGGCGCCTGAAAAAGCTCCCATGCGCGTCAAGCTGAAGATCTCGTTGCTGACGGCTATCAGCACCACCACGGTTGTGTTCCGGCCGGCAAGCAGCTCCGGCAGGCTGCGCCCGAGTCGCGTGTCGGAGCGCACGTCGACCAAAATGATATCGGCTGAGGCCACGGCTGCGCGCACCGGGTCAAGGCTCGCGCTGTGCGGTTCGAAATCCCTGAAATAGAGTTTTTTGATGCTGCAGATCTCCCCGTGCCCGGTTCGAACGCGCGCGGCCGCATCATTGAGGTCAGCGGTATTGTCCATTGAGGTCAGGGCAAGTATGCGGATCACAGCAGGTCCTCGAGATAGTAATGTTCGCCGGCCACAGCAGCGGCAAGCTCTTCCAGAAAGCCCATGCTCCTGCTGCGCTGCCCGGCCGTGACGCAGACCAGGTGCGTGCTGCCGGCGTGCCCCGCCAGCAGGCGCGCGTCGCCGGCAAGCGTGCCGGTGTGGAAAACATTGGGCCGCCCGTCCGAGATCACGACAACGGCAACGGCCGCGCCGTGCTCTTTTTCCGCGAGCTCGAAGGCCTGCAGCAGGGCGGCTGTGAGCGGGGTTTTGCCGCCGGTCGGAACGCGGTCCAGCGCTTCATCAACGGCCCGGTGATCGCGCGTGGGCGGCACGATCACCTCGGCCCCGCTGCCGCGAAAGCAGATCAGCGCGACCCGGTTTTTCTTCTCGTAAGACTGCTGCAGGAACTGCCAGGTGAGCGTCTTTGCCAGGCGCACCCTGCGGTCCATCCGCATGGAAGAAGATACGTCAAGCGCAAGGATGCACAGGCCATCGGCCTGACCCCTTTTTATTTTTTCCATGAGATGGCCGGGCTGAACGGCCAGTGAGCCGCTTTCGCGCACGGCCCTGCGGATGGTGGCGTCGACTGCCACGCTGCGCGGGTTTTCACTCGGTCGGGAAGTAATATAGCGGCCCCGCGAAAGGTCGCGGGAGGACGTTTCACGGCCGCGCGACGGCTGCGCGGCGGGAGGGCTCAGGATTTTTTTTTTACGTCGCCGCTGCGCTCAAACGGTTCCGGCTGCCGGTGCTCGCTCTGCTGCTCAAGGGCGCTTTCAATCTGCTGCCGGTCAAGGGGGCGGTCTTTCTCAAAAGGCTTCTGGCGCATGCGGTGCGGCAGGGCCAGCAGGGCCGCATCGATCACGTCCTGAGGCTCAAGGTTTTTTCGTCCGGCAAGCGCGGCAATGGCCGCGGCGGTTTTCTCCATGACGATATCAGCCCGGTGGGTGCGGATGCCGAGGCCTGCGGTAATGGTCACGATCTGCTCAAGCACGCCGGTACTTTCAACGACATCGGGCAGCAGTCGCTGCGCAGCAATAATATCGCCGGTGAGTTTCTTCTGCTGCCCGGCAAAACGCTCTTCAAAAGCCCAGCAGTCACGGTCGAATTCCTTGCGGCGCTTTATAACTTCGAGCCGGTCGGCCGGATCGGTCAGCGCGCCCACTTCAACGCACAGGCCGAAGCGGTCAAGAATCTGCGGCCGCAGGCGGCCCTCCTCGGGATTCATGGTGCCGATAAGGATAAAGCGCGCCGGGTGGTAGAGCGAAATGCCCTCGCGCTCGATGACGTTGACGCCCATGGCGGCCGCGTCCAGCAGGATGTTGATCAGGTGGTCGTCCAGCAGGTTGATCTCGTCGATGTAGAGGATATTGCGGTTGGCGCGGGCCAGGATTCCGGGCTCGAGGGCCTTGATGCCCTCGGTAAGGGCCCGCTTGATATCGAGGCTGCCGATCACCATATCCTCGGTGGCCGACAGGGGCATGTCGACGATGTCCATGGCCTTTTCGATCCAGGGCAGGCTGCCCTCGCGCTCGAAGCGCTGCTGGCAGGCCTTGCACATCAGGCGCATATCGAGCGGGTCGCAGTTAAACGGGCATCCTTCGACCACGCGCAGGCGCGGCAGGCTGTGGGCGAGCGCGCGCACGGCCGTTGACTTGCCCGTGCCCTTGTCGCCGGTGATGATAACGCCGCCGACCGTGGAGTCGATCGCGTTGATCAGCAGGGCTTTTTTCAGCAGGTCCTGTCCGACTATCGCCGACAGGGGAAAGATGACGAATTTGTGGTGCATGCCGGTCCTGTCACGGGGGTGCGTTTATGCTGCCTTTTTTATAGCGCAGCCGGCCGGGCGTGTCAAATATTTAAAAATCGTGCTACCGATGGCCGGATTCCGGGAGGCCGAACGTCTGCATTCACAGTGGTTGCGCCCCGCTGTTCCCCGTTGACTTTCCGGCATCGGGTTGCTATTTTCCCCGTACACACGTTAACGCCATATCGTTTCCGGAGAATCACCGCATATGTCCTCTGTTATCCGCTTCGGCATATCGCTCGACAAGAACCTGCTTGAATCATTTGACGCCCTGATCAGCGACCGCGGCTACACCAACCGGTCCGAGGCCCTGCGCGACCTTATCCGCGATGAGCTGGTTCGCAGGGAATGGCTCTCCGGCGATGTCGTTGCCGGCACGATCACCCTTGTCTACGATCATCACACCCGCGAACTGAACGCGCGGCTGACAGAGATCCAGCACAACCATCACAGCGTCATCATCGCCACGCAGCATATCCACCTTGACCACCACAACTGCCTCGAGGTCATCGTGGTGCAGGGCACCCCGCAGGAGATCGAGAAGCTTGCCTCGCGCCTCAAGGCCGCCCGCGGCGTCAAGCACAGCAGCCTGACCATGGCCACGACCGGCAAAAACCTGCTGTAGGCGCGCAGCGGACGCAGGCTGATATTAACAGCTGCTGCACCGCTGTCGTTGACACATACGCCGTGCATAGTATATAGTTTCAGCAGGAACCGGGCGAACCAGCCGGTTTGCCCGACCCTGCACGCGTCCGCACCATCTCGTTTTCGAGGATTGCCGGCATGATAGAACTTGGACAATTGAAAATATTTACCGCTGAAGAGGTTGCCCAGCGGCTCGGGACCACAGCCGCGCGCATACGCAGTCTTATAAAAAAAGGGGAGCTGACAGCCCGCCGCGTGGGTAAAACCTACTTTATAACTGAAAAAAAGCTTGAAGAATTTTTAGAGTGCGGAGCAGAGCCGAATGCGCCTGTTGCGACCGTGCCTGCCGAAGACATGTCCCATGACATCAGCCGGATTGACGCCATTCTGGGGAAAAATGAAGGCTCACCGCGCCGCGAATAGCGGTCTGCGGCGCTGTGCTCCCTGAGATTTCCCCCCGACCACCCGACGGAGCAATAATGAACAATGCAGCGTTAATCCGGTTGCCCAGCCCGCAGGGCCCTGATTTTGTCGGCGTCGGCGTTCACAAGTCAGGCACGAGCTGGCTGGGCACGATGCTTGCCCAGCATCCCCGGCTGTTCATCAACAAAAAGGAAATCAGCTTTTTCGTCCGTTTCTATCACAAGGGGCACCGGTGGTATCACAGCTTTTTCAAGGATAAGAACGGCCGTTTTGCCGGTGAACTGACGGTAAGCTATATTACATCCCCCCGGCCCGATCCCCAGCACCGCGAGTTTTACCCGAAGTGGAACCCCCGGCGCCTTATTTTTTTCTGGCGCAAACAGCCTTCGGCCCGCGATGAGCTGAAGAAATGCTACCCCGGCGTGCGGGTGTTCGCAATTTTCCGTGATCCGGCCGACCGGGCCTGGTCGGCCTACTGGTTCTGGCGCCGCCGCAAGGAGCGGCTCGGAAAGCGCGTCGTTGATTTCGAAACGATGTGGCGCGACGACGGCCGCTGGATCAGGACCCGCGGGATGTACGCCGACCAGCTTGCCTACTGGCGCGAGGCATTCCCTGATTTCGGAGTGTTTTTCTATGACGATATCAAGGCAGATCCTGTAGGCCTGGCGCAGTCGGCGTTCCGTTTTCTGGGCGTAGACGATACCTTCGTGCCCGAGGGCTATGAGCGCAAGGTGAACAAGACCGACTATACCCCCATGCCGCCTGAGATCCGCGCAATGCTGGTGGATTATTACCGCGACCAGATTATCCGCTTTGCCGAAATGACCGGCAGGGACCTGTCCCGCTGGCTGCACGTTCCTTGACCGGCGCCTGAGCTCACAGATAGCCGTGCCGTTTCAGGGTGGCGCCGACGGCCTTCTCAACGTCCCTTATTTTCTCAGGCTCTTCGCTTTTATATTGCGCTATCTTGCCGGCCTCGAGCTGTCTGGCAAGATAGCGCTCGCAGTCCACGGTCATGGGGATTCGCAGAAAATCACACAGCCTGTGCATAAGCGCCAGCGGCTGCAGGCACATGTCTTCAAAACGCAGGTAAAACACCCGGTCCGCGGGAAGTCCGCCACAGAACGCGTCGAACCGGTCAACCTGAAAGGCCCAGGACAGGGCGGCCTGCAGGTGATGCGGCAGGCCCATCGCGCCGATTTGGGTAAGCAGTTTTCTGCCCAGCCTGCGCTCCGGATCATCGGTTAAATGCCTTTTGAAGGCCAGGTCGCGCCCGTCGCGGACCATGTGAATGTAGCGCGCCTGCGGGAAGGTGCGCTCCACATACGGGCCGATCAGGTAGGTCTCGGGAAACTTCCAGCCCCAGAGTGCCTCCTGAGAACCGATTTTTTTATAATACCGGAACACGGCCTTCTGAAAGCGGGCCAGGTCTTTTTCGTCAACGTTCCCGTAAGCAGGCGGCTGAAGATTGCGGCCTGCGATTTTTTTGATGGTGCGGGTAAAGGTCCGGTCGTCGGCATCGCCCGTGGCGCTGGTCGTGCCAAGCTGTATGCCCAGATGCGTGCAGGCATAGGACAGCACCCGCGTGCCCGAATGCCCGCGCCCCATGATCAGCACCGGCTGCAGGCTTGATAAAAAGCCGGCCTGCGCCTTGATTTTCCGGCGGCTGCCCAGCCAGGCAAACATCATAGGCTCCTTTTAAAGCTGCCCGCGCGCGCAGGCTTATCCGCTCACCGCGGCGTTCAGTATCGTTTCAAGCCTGTCAAGCGACGTCTGGAAGTCAAAAAGCTCCAGGGCCCTGTTTCGGCCCCGCAGGCCCATTGCGCAGGCCTCCGCGGGATTCATGCGCAGGCGCTCAACGGCCCCGGCCAACTGCGCGATGTCATAGGCCGGCGCCAGATACCCGGTTTTCCCGTCCTCGACGATTTCGGGATTGCTGCTGACATTGAAGGCAATGACCGGCAGACCGCACAGCATGGCCTCTATCAGGACATATCCGAAGCCTTCCCAGTGCGATGTCAGAACAAAAACATCGAGCTCGTGCAGGAAGGCCGGGATATCGGCGACGAAGCCCTCCCAGTGGATGCAGTCCTGCAGGTTTGCGTCCCGGGTTGCCGCGCAAAGGCCTTCGCGCAGCTCGCCGTCGCCCGCCACCCGGATGATAAACGGCACGCTTCGCTCGCGAAGGCGCGCGGCGAGCTCAATGAGGTGGTGCTGGGCTTTCTGCGCTGAAAGGCGGCCGGCATTGCCGATAACAAGGGGCCGGTCCGGGCTGATGCTGCGCACCGGCGGCGGAAACCTGCCCGTGTCAATTCCATTATAGAGGACCGTGATCTTTTTCTCTGCGACCGCCGGGTTGAGGCAGGTAAGCGTTCGTGAGGTTTCGTGCGAATTCGAGATGATCTCCGTGACCACGGTTTTAAAAAAATACCGGTTTAAAAAGCTGTTTTTCACCGGGATCGCGCTGCCCCGGCGGTAGATCCGGTGCCTGACGCCTGCCTGGCGCGCGGCGAGGCCGCCGGCCTTGACGTCGCGCGAAAGGTTGAACAGCGCAAGTGCCGTCCCGGTGCGCCGGAAGATATGCCTGATTGTGCCCAGGTGGAAGGGGTTGAGAAATGAAAGGCTGTTCAGCGCCAATCCGAAGGCGGGAATGCCGGCCTCCAGCGCTTTAGCATGCAGGGGGCTGTTGGTGTGCGCAACAATACACACGCTGTAGCCGCGCTCCCGCAGGCCGCAGGCATTCTCGAAATGCCACTTTTCTCCGCCGCCCCACGCTTTGTTGGTGTTAAAAAAACAGATCGTGCTGTTTTTGAGTCCGGGCGGCCCTGTTTTTTTCATATAATTTTGCATAGCGTACAAATACTGCATGTGCCGAATTTACACTGATGATCAGCCCATACCATCCGTCAAGGAACCCCGCCTTGAGCACGTAGTTTTTGAAAAACTTGAACAGGGGCTCTATCACCATCGTCCATGGAGTTACCTTTTTCCCCTTCCTGAAAAGGCCCTCGGCCTTTATCCCGGAAAATGTATTGATCTGCGCGAGGTGCCCGGCGATGGATGAAAATGTGTAATGCAAAAGATCGCCCTGCAGGCGCATCGTTGTTGCGCCGGGACTCATGATGATGCGGTCGTGCGGGTTCACGCCGCCCCATGTGGCCTTTCTTCGGTCGAACAGCCGCAGCTTTCTGTCGGGATACCAGCCGCTGTGCCGGATCCATTGCCCGCAGTAGCTGGTCAGGCGGCTGCATTCGTAGCCGTCGCGCTTCCAGTCCCGCTTGACCGCCGCGATACTGGCCTCAAGTCCGGGGCTCAGGGCCTCGTCAGCGTCAAGCGACAGGATATAATCATGCCGGGCCCGGGCCATCGCGTAATTTTTCTGTTCAATGTGGCCCTCGAAGGCATGCTGCATAAAGGTTGCGCCGCAGCTTCTGCATATGCGCTCGGTATCGTCCTGTGAAAATGAATCGACAACCAGGATCTCGTCCGCGACGTTTCTGACGGATTCAATGCAGCGCGCGATATTTTTTTCTTCATTGAAGGTAATGATCACGGCTGATATCTGAGGCATGGCCTGTTCCTCCCCCGTGCTCACCGCCCGCACTGGAGCCCGTAGGGCGCGGTGTTTTTCCCGCGGCTGATTTCCAGTATGCGCCGGTAGTAGCGGGCGCGGTCAGTATAGCAGGCTGAGAGGCGTGCGTAAATCCGGAAAAAGCGCAGGCGGTCGCGCAGGGTTATGACGGCTGCAACCGACGCGTTGATCTGGGCCAGGTTGTTGGCGCGGCGTTCGAAGGTGAGCGGCCGCGAGAATGAAACCCGGTCAAGGTCGACGAAGAGAAAATCCCATGAATGGTCGTTCTCGCGCACAAGGATATTGTTTGATTTCAGATCGCCGTGATACACGCCCGCGGCGTGCAGGCCCGCAATGGTGCGCGCAAGAGAGCGCATGAAGTTCTTCTTTTCGGACTCAGTCCAGCCGCGCTTCCTGATGTAGGTGTTGAGTTCAGGGGCCAGGCCCTCCCAGCGGCAGATGTAATAGCTGCCGAGCACAAGCGGGCCGAGGCGTTTTTCCACCATGGCCAGCGGACGGGGCGTCTGAAGGCCGCGCACGGCAAGGCCGTTGGCGGCCCTCCAGGATTTCAGCGCCCGCGATCTGAAAAGCAGGCTTGCCAGTGCATACAGGGCCCCGCGGTAGCGGTATTCCTTGACGCATAGCGCTTCTCCGGACGGCAGAACATGCCTGGTCAGCGTTGATTTTGATGACTGTTTTATGACCGCATCCGGCTGGCCGCCGGGGCCCGGGTGCCGCCCGACGATCTCGCGGGCGGCCGCATGTCCGAAGTCGCGCCGCCCGCAGTAACGCTCCGTCAGTGTCCGGGAGACTTCAAAGGCCGAGCTTTTGAGCACGCATCTCCTCGAGCGGCTTTTGATCCGGCGCTCTTCAAGCCGCTCTGCCTCGGCGCTGATGCGGCGCACGCATTCCCGCATGCCCATGCCGGGCACCGGGGCGCATTGACAGTACTCCTGTAAAAAACGCAGGCGCATGCTGCGGGATGCCGGAATCGAATTGGCAAGCTTTGCAAGGTCGGTGATGATCCGGGCAGGAGCCGGTTTTTTAAGGAGCTTTGCGCTGTGCAGATCGATCAGAAACAGTTCAAAGCCCCCGCCTGCAGTCGGGCGGATGACGACGTTGCCGGCATGAAAATCGCGGGAGATCATCCCGGCGGCGTGCATGGACGCGCTGAGCCGGCCCAGCTGCCGCGCAAGCGCAAAACGCTGCGCGGCCGGCAGCTGGGCGAGCCCCCCGAACCTGTTCAGGGCCCCGGCTCCGTCAATGCACTGTGTGATCAGGCAGGAGCGCGAGAGCATGCCCGCAAAGCGCGATTCGAAAAAAGCAAGGGCACGGGGGCACGGCAGCCCGCGCTCTTCCAGAACGCGCAGGTTGCGCCACTCCGCGAGCGCCTTGGAGGGGACAAACAGGTGCTTGATACGCTGCGCCGGTTCCGGTTTTTTAAACCATTTGACGAACAGGCGCGGACAGCCCGGCACGCCCGTGTCGAAAAAAAAAGAACTGCGGACATTATTGTCCTTGATCAGCGGCACGGACGGGTCTATTGCCGGGCCGCGCACGAGCTCTTCTATCCGGGCCAGCGCCTCAGGCGGGAATTCGTCAACGGCTGTCCAGGTGAACGATTTGCCGGTAATTTTTTTTACCATGGATATGTTGAGCGGCATCGGGTGCTTTGTGAGGCAGATCTCTGTCGCGGCTGCGAAGAACCTGCAGTGCTTCCGGCTTTCCGCAGCGTGCGTCAGGCCGGGCGGCACAGACGTAATTGAAATCAGCGCATCACGGCCTGCGCATATCGTGCCGCAGGCCCACAATGTAGCAGAATTCAAGGGCAAGTCAATGA